>SGBC01000001.1:600000-906177 GCA_004195045.1 Candidatus Acididesulfobacter guangdongensis | reverse complement strand
TTCCGTCTTTTTTATAATTGAGCAGCGTTACAGTTATTTCATTTCCTGCTTTAATAGCTTTCCGAATTTTATCTACGGCATCATGGTCGGTATCTTTGCCCTGAAGAAATTATGACGTAATAATCGTCTAATATGCCGAAATAGGCATACTGATTTTTTATATCGTTTAAATAAATTGACTTTTCTATACTGACATTAGGCTTGGTTATATTGTTTATCTGCCTTATCTTTAGTGCTTGGCCGCCGGCAATCGGAAATTTAATATTCATTAATTCTAAATTTTTATTTTTTCCGATTCTTTTGCCGTTCTGATAATAAGTTCCTATAACGTAACGGCTTAATAATTCAGGGTATATATTCTCCTGCAAATAAAAATCTTTTTTTGCTTTTACGCTTTTAAATATTGCGTTATAATAATTTTCGCCGGGCCTGGTCGATATATCGGTTATATAATGCAGCTTGAATATTACGTCCTTATATTTACTGCTGCTTAATTTGGATAGTTTTAAGTCGCTTAATTTCGGCATATATTTATATTAAACCCGAAAAAAGCTGACTCCGACTTCAGCGTAAATTTTTTAGTTGCAATAACTTTTGTAGAGTTTCATTATCTTTTGCAGAGTATCAATAACTTTTGGAACTTACAGATGATTTTGTCAACTATTTTTAACTGGTGTGTCCGGCGGGATTCGAACCCGCTGCCTCAGGAGTCGGAGTCCTGCGCTCTATCCAGATGAGCTACGGACACAATTTAGAAATTATAGCCGCAATGTACTTTGGCTTTCGCCGTAAATCTATAAATCAATTCGATGCTTGCTTGTTTTATGATATAATCATAATTATAATATATTATAATTTTTTAAGAATAATCTTGATTAATCTGTTTTATTATAACATTAAAATAAAATAATGATAAATAATTTTCAAATGGCTATTTTTACAGAAAACATAATAAAGAAACTATCTGACAATTCCATAGTGTTATCCGGTTTTGTGGAAAACAATCTGGAAAAAGACCTCAATTCTATTATTAATAATAAATTTAATATAGTTGACTCAGAAACAGGCATAGACGATATTAAAGATAATATTATAACGGAACTTAATAACGAAATTTATAAGCTAATTATAGGCGTTATAACCAACAAAGGATTAAGGCAATCAAAAGACAAAAGCAAGCTCTGTATTTATGAAAATGTACTTAAATTTAGTCCATTTTGCAATTCAATGCAAAATATCTACACATTAAATCTTCTAATAAAACTTAATATTAAAAATATATCTCGGTATCCTGCTTTAAAAAAACAGTCTTATATTCCCGAACTTGCGCTAATGATAAGTTCAATAGTTAAAAATACTATAGACACATTCTATACTTTATTAAATTTTAATAATAAAAATCGCGAATTATACGGCAATAAAATCAATGATAAAACTTATAAACAGCAAATACTAAAAAAAACATGGCAGGAGGTAAAGAATATTGATTTCATTTGTGATAAAATAATAAAAGATCTTTCAACCGTAGAAGCTCATACGTACGGATATGATGTCAAAAGTCAAATTATATATTATTCATTAATAGTTTCTTATTTAAGAGAAATTGCGGTATTCTCATACAGAATTATTGAAAATGCCGCATTATAATTTATCATTATAATTTATTTTTAATAAATAAATAAAAATTAATATGAATATACTGTCTATAAATTCCGGAAGTTCCTCTGTTAAATTTGCTTATTTTAAGTATATAGAAAAAACATCTCAAGTAATTGATAATAATAAGCAGCTAATTGATAATAATAAGATTAATAAAAGTATTAATAATATTAATTTCATAAATAAAATTAAAACAAGCTGTAAAAATAACGAGAAAGGATGTCCATCTGAAAAAGGCTCGGCATCAGAACTGCCGATACTGCTTTCGCTTAATAGATTGTACGACGGAGAGATAGAAGAAATAGGAACATCCTTTTCTTCATACCGCTATGAAAATGCAGACGGCAAAAAAAGTGGTAAAACAAATTTTGCAAATCATCATGATGCATTATTTTTTATAATTAATAAATTAATATACAAAAATATAAATATAGATATAGATAATAAAGATGAAAAAATTGACGTAGTAGTACACAGATTTGTTCACGGAGGCAATGTTTTTATTAAGCCTCTTGTAATTAAACCTGTAATTAAACCTCTTGAAATTTTAAATAAGAACAAACTGCTAAAAAACGTTAAAAATAGCGTTTCTAATTCTAAATCAACACAAAACATCACGCTGCCTTCTCAACGAAATACGCAAAGCGCTGAAATAAAAGACGCTGCAGATAAATATGATAATGATACCGGGTTACATATAAATTTTCCTGATTTAAAAAAATTAGCCGGACTTAACGAACTTGCTCCTCTTCATAACCCGTCAAATTTACTTGGGCTTAAAACTACAATAAAGCTCATACCTGAAGCAGCCGAAATCTGCATATTCGACACCTCTTTTCATTCTGCAATTCCAGACTATGCTTCAATATATCCTCTTCCTATAGAATATTACGAGCAGCATAAAATAAAAAAATATGGATTCCATGGCATTTCCTATGCTTTTATTTCTAATATTCTGAAGCTGTCCGGATACAAATTTAAAAAAATGATACTGTGCCATCTTGGAAACGGAGCAAGTATTGCGGCGGTTAAAAATGGTAAATCTATAGACACGTCAATGGGTTATACGCCTTTAGAAGGATTGATGATGGGAACAAGAACAGGGGATGTCGATCCGTCGTTATCTTTTATTTTAAAAAATAAATTAAAATTATCTGAAGAAGAGCTATATAATATATATAACAAAAAAAGCGGATTGCTTGGAATTTCTCAGAAAACCTATGATGTGAAAGAACTTTTGACGAATTCCGATTATAATTCAAAATTAGCGATTAAAATGTTTTGTTACAGGATCGTAAAATATATAGGAGCGTATTCTGCGGCGCTAAACGGCATAGATGCGTTAATTTTTTCAGGGGGCATAGGTGAAAATTCATCGTTTATCAGGCAAGAAATATGTAAAAATCTTTCGTTCTTAGGTATAAAACTTAATAAATCAAAAAATAACGGCGTAACAAAAATTTTCAACAGCAGATCTAAATTACAATCATTAAATATTACAAATTCAATGATAAAAATAAGCTCAGGCAAAACTATTGTTCTTGCCGTTAAAACTGACGAAGAATTAATGATGGCAGAGAATGCGTTAAAAATTTTAAAAGTTAAATAAAATAAACTGACCGGCGGATTAAAAATGTTAAAAAAATTGGATGAAATCCTTGACAATGCAAAAAAAATAAATCCTAAAAGAACTGCCGTAGTCGGCAGCGCTGACGAGTTAACACTTTTAGGGGTTAAAGAAGCGTTCGACGCTGGCTTGATAATACCTACCCTTATAGGCAATTGTAATCATATAAAAAAAATTGCCGAAAAAATCGAACTGCTTGTTGAAAAAGAAAATATTGAAATTATAAATTCAGAAACCGACGAATATTCAGCGAAAATTGCATGCGAACTTGCTAAAAATAAGAAAATAGACGTGCTTATGAAAGGACATATCCATACGGATATATTGATGCATGCCGTAATATCCTCAGAAAATGGTCTTAGAACAAACAGACTTATAAGTCATCTGTTTTTAATGGAAATTAAAACATACAAAAAACTGCTGATAATAACAGATGCTGCAATTAACATAAGCCCAAATCTTTCTGAAAAAGCGCAAATACTTCAAAATGCAATTGATTTTGCAATTATTTTAGGCATTAAAATTCCTAAAGCAGCTATTTTATCGGCAACTGAAGAAATTAATCCTAAAATGCAGTCAACAATAGACGCTGCTTTACTCAGCAAAATGGCTGAAAGAGGGCAGATTAAAAACGGAATAGTAGACGGACCGCTTGCCTTTGACAATGTTATCTCAAAAGAAGCGGCTTTAGAGAAAGGCATTAAAAGTTCCGTATCTGGCGATGCAGATATTATTCTTGTGCCAAATATAGAATCGGGAAATATTTTATTTAAAGATTTAGAATACCTTGCAGGAGCCACCGTCGCAGGAATTGTGGTCGGAGCAGCCGTGCCTGTTATATTAACTTCAAGGTCTGACCCTCCTAAAGCCAGATTGTATTCTGCAGCGATGGCAATTATAGCTTCGAATGATTATAAATCTTTCTTAAATTATCATTTATTTTAATAGCGGGTTTTGTTTATTATTTACATAGCGGCGTAATTTGTGGTAGAATTACAAAGTAAAAAATAGTACAATGTTACGATAATTTTGTAATTTCAAATAATAAAAAGAATGATGAAGAGCTACAAACTGATATTAATATTTTATTAAATATAGAAATATCACTTGCTGTTTATCAAGTGCAAATTTATTATACTAGACTAGCGCCAATCGGCTATATTGACTTGTAATTAACTATACCGTATATCGATACAGTACATTGGGAGGACAATAATATATTATGAAAAGCAATTTTGCAAGCAATAATAGTACTATTAAAAAAAATAGTATCTTATATACTAATAAAAATGCAAACAAACATACTAACGCAATATTGAAAACAGGGCTAATAATCGTATTTGCAATTGTAGCTCTTTTTTTTCTTGCCATTTCTTTTATTCAGCATAATTCTATGCTGTCCGTTGCGGTAGTCATCATTGCTATTGTGTATTATGCTAATATATTTATTTCTAATAAAATAACTGAAACAAAAGCAAATAAAATCAATGTTTTTTTAAATGACTTTTTAACTGAGAATAAAGATTTAAGGAAACGGCTGCCTTACGTTGATTTGTATAATATAGACCGTGAAATCAATAGTTTGTTTGATTATCTTTACAATACGTTCCAAAAAGCTCTGGATTCTACAAACATTGTTGCAGTCGATGCAAATATTGAAAGCGCTTCAATGGATAAGATTTATAAAGAAAATGAATCGCTATCAGGGCAGGTTGCTTCTATCTCCAGTGCAATTGACGAAATTAGCATGTCGCACAAAGAAATGACTAAAAGCGCCAAAGATTCACAAAAATCTTCCAAAACTTCTCTTGAAAGAGCAAATAAAGGAAATGCAATGATAGAAAATATTATAACCGAAATAAGAACAGTATCAAATTCTATCGAGAATCTCAATGTTACCATGACTGAACTTGATAAAAGCTCAAAAGAGATAGGGGACGTTATATCACTGATAAGCGATATAGCCGACCAGACAAATTTGCTGGCATTAAACGCTGCAATAGAAGCCGCAAGAGCCGGAGAACAGGGCAGAGGCTTCGCCGTAGTAGCTGATGAAGTTAAAAAATTAGCTGAAAGAACCAGTAAGTCAACCTCAGACACAAGAAAAATCATAGAAAGCCTGTTTCAAGAAACTTCAAAAACCGTTCAAGCTATTAAAGACGTAATAGAAAACGTTAAAAAAATAAGTTCGGAATCTATGCAGGCGGAAGAATTATTTAATAATATTATGAAAGCTGCAGGCGAGGAAAAAAATAGCATCGATTTAATATCTTCTTCAGCGGAACAACTAGAAATTGCCGTAACAGAAGTAGAAAAAAATCTTACTATAGTTCAAAAGGTCTCTGCAAACACGACAGAGGCTGCAAAAAAATCAAAAACAATAAGTTCATCGCTGGCAAAATCTTCTAATCTTTTAAAAGTCGAACTATGTTCCCTAAAATTAGATCTTTTCGGTATAGTTCCATTAGAAAGCGCATTAGTTATGAAAAAGAAATTTGAACCGTTAATAAATTATCTGAACAAGTCTTTAAAATTAAATTACAGCAGCTTAGTTGCAGTTACATATGAAGATTCTATTGAAGAATTAGGTACGAATAAAGTTTCTTTTGCTTACATGACGCCTTCAACATATATAGAGGCAAGAAAAAAGTACAAAGTAGAACCTCTTACATATGCGATAAAAAATGGCTCTCCCACTTACAGAAGCGTTTTCGTCGCACCGATAAATTCTAATATAAATTCTCTGCAGGACTTAAATTCAAAAAAGATAGCTTTCGGTTCTAAAATGTCGACAGGCTCTTCGCTCATCCCAAAAGCTATGCTTAAAGCGGCAGGCATTGAACTTATATCTCTTGCCGCATACGATTATCTTGGTTCGCATGATAATGTAGCCAATGCCGTAATAGAAGGAGAATATGATGCAGGAGCATTAATGGACTCTGCGGCGGAAGATTTTAAAGATTCCCTAAAAATTATAGCCTATTCTGACCCTATACCTCAATTCCCGATTTGCGCCGCTGCCGGTATTGATGAAGATTTAAAATTAAAAATAAAAGATGCTATTTTAAATATTAAAGATAAAACTATACTGCAATCTATCGATAAGGATTATACCGCATTCATTGAAGCAAATAATAGCGATTTTGAACCTATTAAAAAATTGCTCAATGTTTAAATATTTAACTTTACCGAATAATTGCCGTAAAGCCTACAAGTATATAGCAATGGGGATATAAGGCAATAAGTTTTAACAGCGCTTTAATAAATTTTATCTAATATTATGAATAAACTAAACAATAACATTAAGAAATCCAATAAAATTGGCAAACGTGATAAACCGAAAAATCATTCGTTTATCCTTGATATGCCGCTAATAGCAACCGTTTTGGACGAACATATTTTAAATATAAGATTTGAATCCGCGAGAAAGCTATATAATGCCGTTCTCGAAGACGCATTAAACGTTTAAGTCTTATAAAAGAATCTAAACAATGTCAATATGCGCGCTCATTGCCTAAAAACAGCAATAAACAAATAACAGAAAACGCTGCAACCTTTAACCTGTGCGAAAAATTTAAATTCACGGATTACGATTTGCAGGCATATAGAGACATACGCAAACGTTCCTGCTTTATCGAAAGAACATCTTGATTTGCATACGGCACGTTTTTATTAATCGTTCCTAACGAAAAGAAAGTTGCATGGAAGGTTTATTGTAATCCCAACTCATTAACTAATTATATCGCAACGTTCACGCCACTTCTTACACCTCTAAGACCGAATACCGAATACACGGCGGAACTAACTACTTAAATAGAAGGAAATTTAAATCAGCATCTTGCAAAAAATTATGTTTGGAGTTTTACGACCGAAGAGTAGAAGACGAATACCAAATATCCGTTTTGCATTTCGCAAGGCGGGTATAATTCCAAAACCCAAATTCCGACTACCGCTTCCACCCCCTTGCTTTTGTCTTTGTCCAGCCTTTCGTTTAGTTCTTCGATAAAGGCGTCTTTTACGGATTTGGAGTTTGAGTTTGTTCTAATTTAGGATTATAATTTGTGAAAATATTTATAGTAATCTTTTTGCAATATTCTTCTATATTCTGCCAATCCTGCCATTTTTTATCAAGATTTTTGTATTTAGTCAAATCAGTTTCTTTTAAATCGTAAGGCATCGGTTTCGTTAATTGAACAATAAGTTGTCTTAAAGCGGAAGCCTTATTTTCTTGAGGGTATAATTCATCGAAACTCGTTAAAGCTTTATTAGTTTTTTTAATCCCAAGATGATCGGCTAATGCTACAAAATCGATATAATCGCGCGTAGCATTTCTGGCAAGTATTAAAAAACCTTTAATTCTTAAGATTTCTTCCGGAGTAGGCACGGTTAATTTTTGCCCTTTATATTCTATATCGGTTGTTTCTAAAGGTTTAGTCCTTATAAGTTGTCTTATGCCTGTTTCAATGCCGTTAAGGCTGCCGAGGATTAATACCGGCGGTCTAATTCTTGATGTCTTCCATCCGGATACGGCTTCAAGTGTTGATAATATATCGTTAAATCTTTCTTTTAGGTCTTTAATTACAAGATCCGTATCATGTGATGTTCTGTGTTCTGAATATAAAGCAGATGCAGTTCTCCCTACTATAATAGCGTCTGGCAAAATATCGTTAATTCTTGCTATATTTGAAATAACGTTTTCCCAATCTTCTTCTTTATCGTTTTTCATGGTTATATCTCCTTTGATTTAAGATATAAAGCTAAATTATACCAGAAATGATATTTCTGTTCATAAGGATCTATTATGTAATGGCTGCAAATTCTTATTATATCATCCAGTATTTCAGAATGACGCAAGGCATAGTTCCTTAGTTCCAGCCATTCCGGCATATCGCCTCTGGAGATAATATCGTCTATTGCCTCTAAAGAAAGGCTTTTTTTAATATCTGCATTTATATGACGGTGTTTCATACTGAAATCTTTTTTATTATTTTCCATTTTATTCACGTTTGCCATAATCATATTATACTATATCCGACCTTTTTCCCTTAACTTAATAGAAATTTATTCCAAAAGCCACGGTCTTAAAATACCAGATGCCTTAATTGGCGCCACATCTATTTGCAATGAAATGCCGTTATTTACTTATAATAAAAAATATCTTATAATAAACAATAAAAAAATAAATTATACAAACCTTAAAAAATATTACGGCTTCGGCTCTATTACCGCTATTTCTTTAACCTCATCCGTTGCTCCCGTGCATATTACAAGAGCTACGGTTTCAATATTAACTAAATTACCATGCGGATGACCTTCCGGATTTAATACATAATCTCCTGGGAATAATCTTTGCTCTCCGTTTCTGTAGCAATGTCCGCCTTCAAGTATATAAACGTGTTCATCGGAACGGGCAACGGCAACGGTTCTGATTATTTTGCCTTCCGGTGGAACAAATTTAATTAAATAAGCAACCCCTTTGCCTTTATCAAGCCTGTTAGTCAATTGTTTTACGAATACTATTTCTTTGCCTTCGTGCAATACGCTTTCGCCGTAAATAGAACTTGCAGGTATCCATTCTGTTTCCGGCGTTCTGATAAATATAGCGGCTGTTTCCAATTTTACCTCCTAGAACTCTCACATTAAAGCAGGATTAAGTTGAACATTATTTTATTATATATTGGCTATGCATTAAAATAAACTAAAAAGTTAAAGGCTGATATCCTTCAGCCATAAATAGCGCTATTGACCCAGCAGCTCGAACAAGTTCTATTTTTTTATTTATTAAAATATTAGATACGCCGTATGCTTCGGCTACCGCAACACACGCCTGAGGGACGATGTTATTAGATAGAACCTATTCATACGCTTCAAGTATTTCTTTATCTTCGGTTTTTGCGATAAATTCTTCTCCCTGACCTAAAAATATAAGTTTCACATCTTCAAATGCTCCGCTGTTTTTTGTCCTATATGCTAAATTAAGTCCTACTTTAACTTTTGCAGAATCGTTATTGCTCGATGAGATAATTACTAAAGCTTTTGCTTTAGGCATAATAAATCCTCCTGGTATAACGTTCACTATAATTTTAAAAGAATTCACATTGATATCAATATATAAAATTTATACGGCATACGCTTCAACCTCCAAACGAACCATCTTTACATTAATACCGCCCGATTTGTCTGCCGGATGCTTAATTTTATAAGTTTCCGATATTGCGTCAAGAAAAGTTTCCCTTAACGCCTCCGGCAAGCGGTCGGTAAAAGGAAACCAAGTAGTTCTTAACCAGCCTTTAAAACTTTCTTCGCTTGGATGTTTAATATTTTTTTCAATCAGTTCCAAACGCAGAGGCTTAAAATGATTTTCCGAAAGCCATATCTCATAGTCTTTTATATCGTAAAAATAATACGGCGTAACGAAATTATCGAAATACATGCTCCAATTTTCTTTGCTGCTGACTAATTTTACGGCATTTAAGACTTCGCCTACATTGCCGCGTCCGCCCATCTGGAATAAAATCCTGCCTTTTGGCTCAAGGCATGCACGCACTTTTCCAAGAACGCCGCTATGGTCTTTTACCCAGTGAAGACAAGCGTTGGAAAAAGCAATATCGAATTTTTCAGAGAAGTTAATAGCGCATGCATCCATTTGATAAAATGTCAGATTTTGAAATTTATCGTTAGGAAATTCTTTTGATGCAAAATTTATTAAATTTTCTGATGCATCTATGCCGACTACTTCTCCATTTTTTAAAATTTTCGATAATTTTGCGGTTATCTTTCCGTCTCCGCAGCCTATATCAAGCAATGATTCATTGCCTGTTAAAGAAAGTTTTTCAATAAGCTCTTCGCCTAATTGCAGCTGGCATTGAGAATTTTTTGCGTAATCTTCCGCATTCCAATTCTGTTTCATTTTGCCCTCCCGTTTTTATATTAATTTACATTAATATGTAATATTAATAATTAAATTACTATTAATCTAAAATATATAATCGCATAATTTGTCTGCTTATTTAATTACCTATAAAATATTTATGCATCGGATTATATTCGTTATAAAAACTTCAAACTGTGCTCTTGAATATATTATAAGATTTGATTTATAATGAATCAAATGAATAATTTTTATAATTAAAATGATTATTTACTCATGACATTAACTCAATTGAATATTTCAAAAACTCTCGTAGAATCACAAAGTTTCACAAAAACGGCAGAAGCTTTTTATCGGCAAAGGCTTTTGTGAAAATCGCCGAAAAATTCGTAGAGAAATTTAAAGCTATGCACGAGTTTGAAAATTATAATAAGGCAGGGAAATAAATAACTTTATGGAAAAAAATATATTTATAATAGCTGGGGCAAACGGAAGCGGAAAGACCACTTTTATTAATGTTTTCAATAAAAACAAAGGGCTCGCCTTCGTCAACGCCGACGAAATTGCAAAAGCCTTAAGTCCATCCGATTTAAATAAAAAAAGGATAGAAGCCGGAAAGATTTTTTTAAAAAATATTTACGATTATCTTTCCAAAAGCATTAGTTTTATAATTGAAACTACTTTATCGGGAAAGTACATTAAAAAAATAATTAAAGAATCTAAAGATAGAGGTTATAACGTTATAATTATTTATATATTTACCGATAACCCAAGTATAAATTTTCGGAGGATTAAAGGAAGAGTTTTAAAGGGGGGACATGATATTCCAAAGTCCGATGTCGTAAGAAGATTTGAAAGAAGCAGGAATTTATTCTGGAAAGAATATAAAGATATGGCAAATGAATGGTTTTTATTTTATAATGGCGAAGATGACTTTGAAGAAATCGCATATTTCAAAGAAAATTATTTAACGGTTTTAAATGAATTTTTATATAAACAATTTGGGGGTTCTATATGAGCAATGATGAATTTATCAAATTAAGAGACGATATAATAAGGGCTGGTAATAATGCCGTCAGAAATGCGCAGAAAGAGAATTTAGAAATGGGAATTCCAAACGTCTATAGTAGAAACGGCAAACTTTATTACGAATTGCCCAGCGGGGAAATTACGTCGGAAACGCCGGACATTTATAAAAATTGCGACGATTTATAGCTTTTTTCATTATGAGAACCGTGGCCGAAACTCGGCAAATCCTCATAACAGTTTAGGTAGACGCGAAGATAATCCATTATATATATTTCACTGTGTTTATTATTATTTTTTTTCACGCCATCTGTCTTTTTATATGGTCTAATGCGGTTATAAAAAGACCGGCAGAAGCTTTTTATCGGCAAAGGTTTTTGTAAAAATCGCCGAAAAATTCGTAGAGAAATTTAAAGCTATGCGTGAGTTTGAAAATTATAATAAGGAAGGGGAATAAATAACTTCATGGAAAAAATATAAAAATATAGCAAATGAATGGTTTTTATTTTATAAAACAATTAAATATTCCGACATTCTTTTTAAAGCTAAATCAATTTCTTTTTTGGTGGTTTTCTGCGATTTTTAATAAAAAAATGCAATATAATTATTTCTTTTCCTTTTGCAAAACAGAAAAATGATCTGACGGCGCCTTTTCTTCCTCTTGAATTAGTAAGGTTTTTAATATAATCTTTCCACAAATCTAAAAAATTACGGTCATTATAATTTACGATAGTCGGCAGGTCATGCTATTGTCTAAGTATATCGCTCTTTATAGTGCTGGCTACCTTTTCGGCAAGGCTTTTATCTGTGGTTTTGGTAGTTCCTTTATACCTGACACCGTCAATCATCATATCGTAGTAGTAATATTGACCGCGCAATCTGACATTATCTGACATTTTTAATCTCCTTAAAAATGGGACAAGTTTGGACAATATTTTACCAAATTTTACCATTTTGGAGATATTGTCAAGAGAAAGGGGAATTGCTGAATGTGCTTATTTACTGCGGTTTTTAATGGTGCGTCCAGCAGGATTCGAACCTGCGACCCACAGCTTAGAAGGCTGTTGCTCTATCCATCTGAGCTATGAACGCACATCGTTCTTCTGATATGAATATTATAGTATTTTACTATTAAAATTATTTATTGTCAATAAAATATCTGCACCTTATTCAGACAATGCAAAACAACTTATTGATATTACATAATTTTAACCAATATTGAAACAAATTGTTAACAAAAGTTTAATAATTTTGAATTATTTGTTTCATAAAACCGTAAAAGTAAAGTTGTAAAATGATTTTTAATAAATTAAAAAATAATCAGAAATAAAATTTAACGTTTTTATTTTATGTATTACAAAAATTCAACAATTTTTTTACAATAATTTTTAAACAGGAATGCAATCTTGTATGCCAAATGCAAATATAAGTTTTAATATGAACAGCGGCAGCGGATTTACTTTAATTGAACTAATTCTCGCTACGCTTATTGTTGCAATTTTAACGTCTGGCGGACTTTATATTTCTTCAGGTTTAATCTCATCATCAAAAGTAACGGCAACTATAAAAAATATTGCTACGCTGGAAACTGCTGCAAATTCATACGCCGAAATCAACGGCGGAAGCTATAAAACAATTGAACCTTCAGAAATGCAAACTGACGATTTAATACCTTCATCATGGAATACAAACGGAAATTGGACATACCCATTAAATAACAACGGTTTAATCAAAAAATACTTTATAGGTCAAAATATCTGGGGTGTTTCAGGCGACTATATAATTGGTATATATTCGCCGTCTATTACAAATTTACAGGCTTTAAGTATCTGCAGAGCATTAGAAAATTCAATAAGCTCAGTTGGTTTTAACGGTAGCGGCTATAATTTACCGCAATATAGATGCTCTTCAATAGTGCCTGATAATAATAATTTGTTGTCCTCTTCTTCGCAATCTGAAATATTTTTTGGATTTGATTAGATATTCTCGTAGAACATTGATGTAATCATTTAGTTAATCTTTAGACCGAACGAAAATATTAAAACAAGTTATATTTATATTGCAACACCTTGTAAACGTTAAACAGATTATGAAATTAAAAAGAGTGAAAAGTTCAATCGTTAATTTTAAGCGTATATATTTTCTAACCATGGTTGCAGGAATCTTATTTATTGCAATAGCAGCGTCCGGCTGCGCTTACAATAATAACGCAATTAATAAAAATTTGACTAAGATTCAAGCAAATAAATTAAACGGCGAAATGTTTGCAATTCTCAATATTCCGCTCTTAACTACTGCAAATATAATTAAAAATATTAAACACAAAAAACGTAAAGTCTTATATATACCCAAAAATATGCTCGGTATTACTGAAATAAATAATAAATCGATAGCCAAAAAGTTAAAACATAATCGAAAATTAGACGCTATAAAATTAAATAATAAAAACATAAACGGAACTGATTTAAAACAAAATAAGCCTATTAAAACACAATCTGCATTGCAGACAGTCCAATTAGAACCATATACGCTAATAGAAAGAAGTAATACCATTTATTTGAAAATAAATACCAAGAAAAAAATAATAATAGATAAAAAGATTATTTCTAATCATTTAACGATAACTATCCGCCGCTTCAAATATTTAAACGGCTATGAAATAGTCTCTATAAGTTTGAATAATTGCGGCAATCCAAGATTTATAAATTTGAATTTCAAGTATTCCAATGCCGGCAATTCATTCAAAATAAAAAAATGGGAAACTATTAAAAACTTAACAGTCGCCGAAAGGTATAAAAAAGGAATTATTTTATGGTTAAATTTTTAACGGCTCTTGCAATATTGGGCGCAGGTACAGTTATATGGATATGCTTGGATATGCCAATTTCAAACATTCCGAATAGTTACGGCTATTCTTATAAAACGATAGCAAAAACTATCTTTGCCGCTTCAAAAGATTTTAATGTTCCAAGCGCATTAGTCTTATCAATGATAAAAGAAGAGTCTGACTTCAATATCAATGCATTGTCAGATAGAGGCGCGATTGGGCTTATGCAGCTAATGCCGCAGACGGCAAAAAGTATTGGCATCAATCCTTATAATCCATTGCAAAATATAATAGGCGGCGTTTATTATTTAAGATATTGCTTAAATTTAAAAAATGAAAATATTGCCTTGGCATTGGCGTGTTATAACGCCGGACCAAATGGAGGAGTGCCCCGTTCGACATACAGATATATTAAGAAAATAGCCGGATACTATCAAATTTTATCAAAATAAAATTATTTAAATCGGTCTTATCTACCCATGTTTATTAAAAAATTAACGATAATTTTAGTATTTTTCTTATTTGCCGTCAAAAATTCTGCGGCTATAAACTTGCCTGTAATAAAAATCAAATATGCTAAGCCGGATATCGGTAAAATAAAAAAAATTCCACACGCTTTACAAAAAAAGATATCCTTAAAAGGCAGACTATCATTAGGTTCTATTTTTTACATGCTTTCATTAGATACTCATATCAATTTCAATTATTCCAAAAATATCAATACACATAGAAAAATGACGCTGGTTTTTAATAATGAGCCTTTATATAAAATTCTTTCAATAATTTTACACAATTACGTATATCGTTACAGTACGCATTTAAAAAAAATAACGGTTCACGCTTATACAAATAAAACTTACAGATTTTCTATAACAGCGCTAACAAATAAAGTTAATTTTTCAGTCGGCTCCATTTCAACTTCAAACGCATCTAATAATTCGCAAACTGCCGCTTCAACAAATAGCATTTCGTCAGGAACGCAGTCTCCTGCAAATTCTTTAATCGGCAGCCAGACTTCAACAAATCCTGCCGGAATGATGTCGGATACAATGAGCACCTCCTCTAAATCTTTTTATAATGTACTTACGGCTAATCTAAGAAATATCTTTAAAAACTCAAAACAATCTTATTACAATATTGTCCCAAATTACGGTCTTTTGACGGTGCATGCAACCAGAAAAAGAATCAGGCAAGTCGGTTTATTAGTTAAAGAGCTTAAAAAATTATCAACAAAAAAGATTGTTCTGACAGTTAAAATATTAGAAATTCAGCTTAATAACCAATATCAATTCGGCATAAATATGAATGAATTATTTAAAGACGTAATGCGCAGCAATGCATTAGGAATATCTAATATAAATTTTTCATTAAACTCAGGCGCTCAGTCAGGTTTAAATAATTCAGGGGATTACTTATCGTTTACAGGCAACAACTCAAATCAGGCAGTTATTAATGCCCTGCAGACCTACGGAAAAGTTAAGCTTGTTAATGCGGCAGTGTTATCGGTTTTAAACGGACAAACAAGGGTTATATCTTCAGGCAGTGTGATACCTTACGAATCCGGAGTGCAGGTGGAATCGTTAGGTCTTTCGAATTCAACACTGTCATATCCCCAAATATCCGAAGCGCAGACGGGATTATCCATTTCTTTTACGCCGCTGGTAAAAAATAATAAAGTTTACGCAACTATAGCCGTGGTAGACAACAATATCGACGGATATTCCTCTTTTAGTTCTAACGGTAATAATTTTAGCGTTCCGAACATAAACACAAAAACAATGATTGATACTTTTGCTGTAAAATCAAATACATCGGTGCTGCTGGGAGGACTCACTACAGATTCAGCGAGCACTGATAAATACGGCGTTCCGATATTAGACAATATTCCGGTAATAGGTTACTTATTTAGCGGAATAAACAATACAAAAACAAAAACGGAAATTTATATATTATTAAAACCTAAAATTATTAAATAATGACAGTTAGATATTTATCTTGCAGAATTAATTCTTTTAATTGGTATTAAAAATTATTAACTAATATATTAAATAACATTTGAAACGGAGGCGTTATGAAACATTCTCAAAATAGACTGCCGTATGGCAATAACGGCTTTACCATGATGGAACTTATAGTGGCTATGATAATTATATCAATACTCACATCCGGCGGCTTATATATCTATTCTAAATATATGGGCATATCCAGAGTAACGGCAACAATAAATCAAATAAGCTCAATGAAAGCATCGGTATTAAATTATATGAGTCAAAATCAGGGAAACATCTCAAATGTATCTATAACAAGTATGATAAATAGCGGGGTGCTGGGGAAATCATGGACGGCATCGGCAGGATTTACAACAGGTGCCGCCTGTCCTTCAAACGCGGCTTCAATATACCATTGCGACCCATGGAACGGCGCAATAACTGTAGAACAGGACTCAAGCATTTCAAATGTTTACACAATAAATTTTGGACTTGTGCCTGAAAACGATGCTTATAAAATAGCTCAGGATTTGTTTAATTCGGTTGACAATAGCGATTCCGGATTAGGAAGCGGCGTGATTTTCAACGGCAGCGCTTTAACGCCGGATGACACGGCAGCCGCAACATCTAATGCGGCAGGAACTTTAACTTTATATTTTAAGGTTTAATTGCAAAAAATGTATAGCAATGAAGCTATCAAAGCCGGCATATAAATAATATTCTAAAAGATTTTTTTATGTTTATTTTAAGGTATCATTATGAACGATTTAACACGCGGACAATGCCCTGCTAGACTTGGCGAAATATTGATAAACAGCGGATATCTGAATGAAAAGCAGCTTAACGAGGCTATCTTAATACAATCAAAATCTCAAAAATTGCTTGGGCAGATAATAACAGATTTAAGATACGTTAATGAAGATATTATTGTAGAAGCTGTATCCAAACAGCTGGGAATAGACTATATAAAAGCTATACCGGATGATTTTGCAGTTTCATTTGATTTTTTATCGAAAGAATATTGCGCCGTCAATAACTGCCTTATACTTAAAAAAATCAGTCCGTTTAATACGGCGTCTGACTCATCACAAATTATATTATTAATCGTTAATATGTTTAATATCAATATTTATAAAGATTTATCCGCGTTGACAGACATAACGAAGATATATATTGCAACATCGGAATTTATTCTGAAAAATTTAGGTTATTTAGTAGAAGAGCAGACAGATCCGGAAAAATACTTAAAAAATATAATAGATATGGCTGTTTCTAAGGGCGCTTCCGATATACATCTTAATCCTATAGACCGTGAGACAGTGTTCTGTCATATGGTAATAAACGGTAATTTAGAAAAATTGAGTCCGATTAGCCTAACTTTTTTTAATCAGCTAAAAAATATAATAAAAAATAAAGGCGGAATAACAAGCAATGCTAACCCTAAAGATACGTTAAGCATGATGTTCGAGATGGGGCAGATTCAAATCAGAACGGAATTTTATCCTGAAAGAGTTAAAAATTTAACGGAAAATCAACACAAAATAACATTAAGACTTTTGGGATTAAATAAAAGACTTTTAAATCTGACAGATTTAGGTTTTAACAATGAAACAGTGGAGCTGCTAAGTAAGATAATGCTTTACAATTCAGGACTCGTTTTAATCTCCGGACCCACATCGGCAGGCAAATCAACTACGGTATTTGCCATAATTAAAATGATAGCCGAACAGATGGACAGGTATATTTATACGATAGAAGACCCTGTGGAAATTAATTTATCCAATTCAAACGTAGCGCAGGGGGAAATTAACGATGTTATAACATATGAAAAATCAATTAAAAGCATATTGAGAAGCGCACCGAACGTCATCGTAATCGGCGAGATACGTGATAAAGAAGTAGCGAAGCAGGCTATTATAGCAGCTGAAACGGGACACCTTGTTTTTGCGACTGTTCATGCAAGCTCTTCATTGGGAATCGTACGGCGGCTCGAAAATCTGGGCATAGAAAAAAATATTTTATTGGATTCGGTAAGAATTCTTATGAGCCAAAGACTTTATAACGAATTATGTCATGACTGCAAGGAATATAAAAATATTAGAGATTATCCGGAAAGATACATAAAGGATAATCTGATAATGGAAGCGCTCAGAAAAAGCGAGGCTATAAATTCTGATTTTAAAGTTTACGATAAAGGACATAAGCAGTGCAAAACGTGCGGCGGCACCGGATTCGTACAGAGGAAAGCTGTTATCGAGGTAATTGATGTTACGGACGACATACGTCTTTCTCTGTTGAAAGAAAATTCTATTTTTAATATAGAGCGGTCTATAAATTATAGAACGCTGAAGCAAAGGGCTTATGAGTTATTAATTAGCGGCTCGATAGATATTAGCCAATACTATAAAATAGGTTATTAAAAAATATGAAATATATCGGTATAGTTTTGAATAGAGAAGGAAAGACGAGTTATCTGTACGTAGAAAGCTCTTCCTGGATGCAGGCAAAAACTAAACTATTGAATGACGGTTTAGTCGTAAAATATATATTTCCGGACTTAAAATATATATTTTTGTCTATTCCGCTTGCAAAAAGAATAAAAACCGGCGACTTGGGTTCTTTATTTGAAGAACTGTCGTTTTATGTCGGCTCCGGCGGTTTATTATCCTCTTTAAACAATATGCGCAAAGTCTATTCGTATAATACAAAAAAGATAAACAATGAAGACTTTTATAAATATATAAACAGAATTTTTAAAAATTATAAATATAAATCTATAAGTATTCTAATTTCTAAGTTATTATCCGAAACTGAGCGCGGCAAAAATCTTACGGATATTTTCAAAGACCCCGTACTCGGTTTTCCCGAAGAAGTTATTGCAATTTTGGGCGCTGCAGAAAAAAACGGCGATATGAAAAAAGGATTTAAAGAGGTATCTATTTATTACAAAAGTGTATATTCATATAAGAAAAAATTAATTAATGTTGCAATTTATCCTTCGTTATTATTTTTATTAATGACCATAGCAATTTTTATATTTATATACTATGTTGCCCCAAGATTTAAGCACTTCATTGAAAACGCGAAAATCCAACCCCCTCTTATTTTAACATTAATGATTAATATTAAACCGTATGTCCCTGCAATATTTTTAGCATTTTCAGGATTATTATTGGGGTTTTTTACTTTATTTTTTATAGATTACAAAGGTTTGAAATCTAAAACCTATGAGATTATCTCAAAACTTCCCATTCTATCGGAAGTTATAAATTCAAGCTACCTTTCTATTTTATTTTATCAGCTATATGTCCTTACAAAAGGAGGAATTACCTTAATCGAATCATTCAGTATCGTTAAAGAAAATACTAAAAATTTATACTGGAGAAAAAATATAGAGCTACTAATTAATGAACTTGAGTCTGGTCAATCTTTATCTCACAGCCTGCAAAGATTAGATATTAATCCGCTTGTAGCCGCTTATATATCGGCAGGTGAGAAAACCGGTAAAATAGATGATACATTCGATAGATTAAAGGATAGATATAAGGAATTATCTGATGACAAAATTAATTTTTTTGCAAATTTTATAACTTACACAACATTGTTTTTAGCAGCCGGATTCATAATATTTTTCTTTTTAAATTTATACCTGCCTCTAATAGGCTCTTTAGCAAACGGGGTCAAATAAATGCGATATAAAATAATATACGATATAGACAGAGATGAATCTATTATATTAGACGAAGAATTAAGGGCTTCCGCATTTACAAAAGGATTGCCGGAACAAGAAAACGGGGAATTGTTTTTGATTTCAAAAGATATAGAACCTAAAATATTTGATTTTAATAATAAATCTTTACTGAAAAAATATACAAAATCTTCAGGCATACAAGTTTTATATTTTAATAGAGGCAATCGTTATTACATATATGAAGTTCCCGATATTTCCGTATATTGCCAGAAAAATGTAACACTATATTCTTATATTGTAAACAAAAATCTTAACATAAATTCAGAATCGGTTTTAATTGAAAATTATGAAAATAAAATAAGAATATTTGACGGAAAAAATATACTGGATGTTGATGAAAATTTAACACTTCCATTTATAAATCAGATGTTGACGGAAGGTAGAACGCATCTGTATTCAAATACAGAAAAATTTAAAAATTTATTTAACACATTCAGGAAAATAGATTTATTTGATATTCTTTCTTGTGACAATCAAGATTACATAATTTCAAAAAAAAAATTCAACAAAGAAAAATTTAAATTTGATTTTTTATTAACAAAAATATTCGCCGTATTATTTATTAGCTTGGTTTTATCGTTCGTTTATCTTAACTATATGACTAATAATTTAAAAATAGTTTACGACGGAAAACATCAGACCTTATTGAAATTAGAAACAATTTCTTCAGAAAATAATAGAATTTTGTACCTAAAATTATTAAAACGAATTAATATTTATAAAAAAATTAAGCAATTATATATTGTAAAACCGTTGGATTGCCATATTTTGAATTTAAATATCTCTGAAATTAATGATGGCTATAACGTTAATTTTAATTTTCATATTGAAAATAATCCGCTAAATTTTGAAAATATTTTATCTGATTTTAAAAAAAATTACGAGAAAAAATACGCCGCACCAATTTATTTTACATATAAAATACAACAAAATAAGATAATATTTGCCGCTACATCTAAGTGGCTAATTAGCAGACTAAAAATATAATTATTAATAAAAACTAACAATAAAAACTAACAATAAAAACTAAATAGTTACGTTGTATAAAATATAATTATCAACATTTAATTCCCAAAAAAATATTAAGGAAGATATTATGTTCTATAAATTTATAAACGGCATGCTTACTGCTGCTATTTTATTTATAATATTTTTAAAACTTTTGCCTGTTTATAAAACATATTTACAGACAAAACAAAATATTAATATGCTGAAAATTAAAATTACCGCGGCTAGAAAAAAAAATTTATCAATAAAGAAAGATCTGCTGAGGAGAAATAAACAGAATAGCATTAACTTTGGCATTGCAAAAAACAGGATTATATTCCATCTTTTGAGTTTTTTGAAAAAACAGGGAATTAAATATAAATTCCTGAAAAATAACATTATGCTTTTAACTGCCAACTATCGGCTCATAAAATATATACCAAAATATGTCCTTATCAGGAGCGTTTCAAATAGCAGTATAAAATTATTGTATTAACCCCTATTAAATCACATGATATTAAATTGATTTAACTTAACTTCACCATAATTATTAATAACACGTTGATATTGCTATATTATGGGGCAATAAAAATGTCTATGGGGACTACAAAATAAAAAATAAAATATAATAATATCAATGGGTTATAATTTCAGAATAATAAAAGCGATGAAGTTTGGTTAAATTAAATCTGGGAAACAGTATATTTTGAGAAACCTATAACCTTTTAATTAAATCAGGAGGGCAATTTATTATGAAGTGGTTTAAAAAAGGAACATCTGAAAAAAAGATCGAAAAAAATGACAGTTCAAAACATGTTAAGAATAAATCCGGTAAAAAATATGCGCTGCCGGGTCTTATATTAATGGCAATATCAGGTGTGATTATTTATGTATATATAGCCAACATCAACGAAGAGCGCCATATTGTATTGCCTCATTCTGCGCTCAACCTTCATCTAAACAAGTCAAATTTAAAGTCTGAAACTATTTATAAAGCAAAACCGTCGCTGCCGTCGGCAACTTTAAAAAAATCTCTAACGTTAAATAAATTTGCGATAATAAAAACTGCTAAATTAAAAACAGTAAAACAAAATTCTAAAATAAAAAAAACAAAATATTTAAATAATATGACAATCAAAACTGGAAGCTATTCTTCTGTTATATACCGACTTAACGAACAAATAGAAATTGAAAAATTACAGCACGAGCTTGCGCTTATAAAAGACGGCAAAAATACAGCCGCAACGTCAAAGCTTAACTTTCACACCGCACCGGATAATTTAGACGGCGGCATATTCGGCTTGCCGCCTCGGCAGTATATAAATCCTTTAAAAGAGAAAACAAATGAGCTTTCGAAATATTTTAATAGCAATACCAAACATAACAATAACAATAGCAACGCAATAAGATTAATCGGCGTGTCGAATAAATCTGCTGATATATCTATCGGCAAATCCGATTTTATTATTCAATCAGGCTGCCGTCTTTATGGCTATCAGGTTTTAAAAATAGGAAAAAACTCTATTACTGTAGCTAAAAATGCTAAAATTAAAAAAATATACATCTATTAATATGATATTTTGTAATATGATATTTTGGTAAGGCGGGCGAGCAGTCTGAAAGCTGCTTAAAAACGTACCTGTTTCACCGTATGAAAACGTCTTATGCTCCGCAGGCGCTATTCCAAAATTTTAAAGATATATAAAGCAAATACTATTGCGGCGGCAGAAAGTATTGCAAAATATAGAACGGAATAGACAGCTATGCCTATAATTAAATAAGCTAATAAAAGCAGCCTTTTAAATTTTTTAAAATCTTCTCCCCGCAGAATAACACCTATTATTATACTGACAAAAATATATATGACCGATTCAATTATTATTGTATTTACGTTAAACATAGCTATTCGCCGTTATTATTTTTTTTATATTGTTGCAAAAACAATAAATTAACTGAAACTTCTTCTTACTTATCCGTACAATATCGATATTATACACCTAAAAATTTTGTATTTCTATAATTTAGCGCTTCAAGTATTGACGGTTCGTCAACATTTTCTTTGCCGTCAATATCAGAAATAGTTCTGGCTACTTTTAAAATTCTGAAATATCCTCTTGAAGATAATTTCAAACTTTCGGCAGCAGACTTGTAAAAACTAAGGGCTTCGTCTGATATATTTATGAATTTATCTATTTCTGAACTTGTTATTGAAGAATTAAATTTTTTATTCATATTTTCAAATCTCCCATTCTGCAATTGAACCGCTTTATTAATTCTATCTCTAACCTCTTCAGAGCTTTCTTCGGATATATTATTTGAAATGATATTTAAACTTTCGGAATATACCTCTGCGAATATATCAAACCTATCTATTATAGGTCCCGACAATTTATTGTAAAATTTATAAATATCTGCAGAGGAACATCTGCACTCATGTGTCTGGTCTCCCAAATAACCGCACGGACACGGATTCATTGCGGCGATAAGCATAAAATCACACGGGAAAGACACCGAAAATCTATTCCTTGATATATGTATCATCTTATCTTCCATCGGCTGCCTTAAACTATCCAGGGTTTTTTTATTCATTTCTGAAAACTCGTCTATAAATAACACGCCGTTATGAGCAAGACTGACATCTCCTGGTACAGGATTTGCGCCGCCTCCTATTAATGCCGGTATTGTAACGGAATAATGAACAGGCATAAAAGGTCTTGAAGTCATTAAACCGTTATCCGTATTAATTTTTTTGTGAGAAAAACTGTAAATATTAGTCAGTTCTATGGCTTCTTCAAGGGACAGCGGCGGTAATATTCCTGCTGCGCCTTGGGCAATCATTGTTTTGCCGCTGCCTGGAGGTCCTATCATAAGAATGTTATGATGTCCTGCAACAGCTATCTCCATTGCTCGTTTAACTGTCGCGTGACCTTTTATGTTAGAAAAATCAGGGTAATAATTATTTTTATCGGCTGTCTTATTATTATTGCTATTATTGCTATTAATGACTGCAGCGCTATAACCATCAATTGATTTGCACTCGCAATTACATTCAGCGTTAAGACTGTTAATGTTTTTACTATAAAACAAATCATGTCCGTTTGTTGCTTCGAAGGTTTGTATTTTGCTATTCAACAATTCATTGCCGCCACTATTATCGCTAACGGACAAATTATCCATTTTATTTGCATCGGCTATGAAATCACAAACTTCGATTAATGTATTAAAACAATAGTATTCTACGCCTAAATATTTTGTTTCGTTTAAATTCTCATACGGAACAATAATTTTTTTATTTAATTTTTTTGCTAACAGGCTTAAAGCTATTACTCCGTCAATTTTATTAATGTTTCCGTTAAGAGAAAGTTCTCCGGCTATTATGTAATCTTCCAGATTAATCACGGGAATTAACAATCTTGCCGATATTAATATCCCTAACGCTAACGGAAGATCAAAAATAGGTCCTGATTTTCTAATATCTGCAGGGGCGAGATTTATTGTTATTTTTCTTGCAGGATATTCAAAACCTGAATTTTTTATTGCCGCCTTGACCCTGTCTTTAGATTCCTTAGTTGATGCATCAGGTAAACCGACAATCATTACGCCCGGTATTCCGGTTGTAATAAATACCTCAACATCCACAATAATCGCATCTATTCCAAAAAATGTAGCGCTGTATAATTTTGTAATCATAATTAAAATATTTAAGTTAAATATATCTCGATAAAGTTAATAAAATTACGAATTGTATTAATTTTATTTCATTATAACTATAATAAGATAAAGCTGCTTAACTTAAGTATATCATCCGTATGTTACAAAATTATGAAGGTTGTGTTTAAATTGTATTAATTTTATTTATTATTAATTTTATTTATTAATTATTAATATTTATAACTGTGTCGTTTGCTATTTACGACAGGCTGTTTTCTGCTCGTTTAGATTATATAGCTTTTTAATATAGCCAAGCCTTCCGTCAAGAATTTTTATAATTTCTTTTCCTCTGTCTCTCTGCTTTTCCTGGCTATTTTTAATATAATCTACGCCTTTAAAAAAATATTTGAAAACATTAAGCGCTTTATCAGGTTCAATTTTATTTGCTGCGATTAATTTTTTAAAGTTTACCATATAATTGTTTAAACCAATATCATTGTCATTATTATTATAATTAAAATATTCTTTAAATATTTTTTTAATTAAATCTTCGCTGTATTTATTTTCTTTTATATTTGATTCTAACTCGTCTAATATTTCATAAAGCACAAACAACGGCGTTCCGTACATATCAAATGTATTATCCAAAGAATTTAAAATTTTCTCTGTATGCAGAAACATTGTGTTTTCTTCAGATTCCGGTTCCTGCCTAATGTATTCCTCCGGTTTCTTCTTTGGTTTATTTCCTTTTTTATTCTTATTGTTATTAATAATATTATCGGCAATATTTGAATCGGAAACTGCGCCTCCTGATATAATATGAGGTGAATCTGCATCGTCATTTACTGTGCAAGAAACATCGGTGTCTGCATTTCTTTCGTTATAACTTTTAAAAAGCGCATCTATAAAATGTGTTACGCGAAAATTATAAAATTTATACATATAAGGAATTTTAATAGTTTTTAAATTCAGCAGATTTATTTCATCTTTATTGCGCAGGATTTTAATGGCTGCGTTTTTTTTGTCAGCAGTATGGTCGTCAGCCGCATTGTCATTTCTAATATTTATAGCGCCTTCGCTAACGGTATCGGCATCATTAATATCCGTCTCTATATCTTTATTAGCGATATAACCTGAAACCGCTACCATAAAGTTTGAATATGGATGTTCTTTTAACAGCGGAGCATTTGGATAAGCCGTGATAAAATCATTATATCCAAAAATGGGCATAACTTTATACTTTCCGTAAACATTTATCAACATATCTATAATTTCGCCAATTTCATTAATTATATCAAATAACCCAAATTTTTTTTCCGGCGTTGTTAAAATTATAAAAGAAGAAGGCGTTAGTCCTATCGAAGCGCAGTATATTATAATCTCTTTTGCTTTTTTTATATAAATCGCCTCTTTTCCTACTTTTGTTTTTCTGAAAAAACTTACTTTTTCAGGCAAAAAACTTTCAACTCCTATCTGTATTTTTGAAAAATTAGCTTTTTTAAGTTTATTGAGAAGGGCTATATCGTGAACGTGCTCAACTTTTACCATAGCTGTAAAGCTGAATCTTTTGTCCAGATTATGTAAAATAATTGAATCAAGAAGGTAGTTAATCCATTTTTTATTTTGCACAAAAAGATCGTCATCAAAACTTATGCCGAAAACATTGTGATTTTTTGCTTCATTTAATATTTGCAATATAAATTGTATATTTAATTTCCTATAATTATAATTTACTATACTGCAATATGAACACTTCCCCCAGCTGCAGCCTCTCTGCGCATAAATTCCGACCGACTCAAATTTATAATAATCATAGATATCCCACGGATATGACGTATATTGCTCATTAATTTCTTCTTCCGTAGGATGCGGCATCATTAAATTTTCAAATTCTGCCTCAGATATTAAATCTTTATACGGATTATAAAATTTCATAAAGGCGCTGCTGCCCCGGTTTATTCTTTCAAAATACCGTATAGTGCCGTCATTAAGCTTCACGGCGGCATCAGATACAGGCACGTTGCATTTAAAACGTGGTGAAGAACCGTCATCCGAGCAGACCGGATCCTCTGCGTCAGCTGCATTATGACGGGAATTGAAGCTGCCGTGATTTAATGAGTTTACTGCGGATACGGATACTGTCCTTTCAAAAAAAATTTCATCCGGTATCTGCAGCACAGGCGAAGAAAAACTGCCCCTGTTTTTAAATAAAAGCTCCATATGCCTCTCTGTGCAAAAATAAGCTTCGTCTTTTTTAATATTAGATTTTGTATTCTCAGGAAACTTTTTAAAGATTCCTGATTCAAAGCTTCCTGATTCAAAGCTTCCTGATTCAAAGTCTTCTGAATAAAATATTCCTGAATTCGGTTGCGATTTATTCTGCTTGCTATATGTATCATATGTTTTTATTGAATCTAAAATAGCAGGAAGTGTTTTTTCAGCGTCCCCTTCTATCACAATATCTATACCTTCGGCATTGATAAGTTCTTTAATATAGCCGTAAACACCTGTGCCTCCGAGTATATTAACGATGAAAGGATCTATATTTTTAATTTTAATAGCCGTTTGAAGTATATTTCTTAAACTATCGGCGCTCATCAGGGACAGCAGGCACACATCGTATTTTTGGAAATAATTTTTATTATCTGAACTTTGGAGTTTTTTTATGCCGTACGCATTATCATTTCCGCTATTTTCAGCTTTTTTAAGCGATTTAAACAAATCATCTTCGCTTATAAAAAAATCTACGGAAAATCCTATATTCCTTAGATATGCTATAAAAAATAATATCGGCGGGGCTTCTTTTGACTTAAAACGTTCGTAATCAACATAAAAGGCAAGTCTCTTATTTTTTCGCAAATTTTATATACCCATAAATATTTATTATTTCTCTATATGCAAAAACTATACAGGTGAACAAAATTGAATGGACAAAATTTAAATACCCATAAATATTTATTATTTCTCTATATGCAAAGCTATCAGCATACGACGAATGCTGTATTGCGGTTTTTCTCATTATTTAGCCTGCAACTGCTATATTTCAATCTTCCCATCATTTAAAAAAATATGAATAGATAATTTTTTCTGAGACTCCGCCGCCTTCTATCCTCCATACCGGTTTTTCAACAACTAAAGCAGAAACTGCTATTTTTCTGTTCTTCGTTTCTCCAAAACCTGTAAACCACTGGTATAAGCCGGTAGGATTATTTCCTGATATAGTCCCCGTCTTTCCTCCGGTTATAATACCAGGAAGCATATATTGATTATAAGTATTGTAAAAATCAAACCTGCCTATCCCTTTTGTTACAGTACTAATCATTAGTTCTTTTAAAATAGCAGCGGTTGAAGGAGTAATAGGATTGTCTAAAACCCTGACGCCTTTATGTTTATATACTATATGACCTTTAGAGTTTATTACCTCTTTAATAATGTACGGGTCAAGCAATTTTCCGCCGTTAATCACGGCTGCCGACATCAGTGCAGCAAGAATAGGGGTAACCCTGGTGTTTTTAAAACCTGCGCCCGTCAATTCCAGATTATAAAATTCCGAAGCAGGAGGTACTTTTGAGGTACTGTCTTGTAAATTTAGAATAAAAGGTATCTTGCGGTTAAAATAATATTTATCAAAATATTTTTGCAATAATTTTTGCCCAACATAGTATCCGGCAATTTTACCGAAAGCAATATCGCATGATTTTGCAAAAGCTAATCTGAAAGATATTCTGTTATTTCCCGTATTTATATTCTGAATCCAGTAATTTTTATTTGTTCCATATAATCCTCCGTTATAACACACGTTGAAGCCGGGATAAAATCCTTTAGATTCAATTGCTGCCGATGCCGTAACAATTTTTGCGAGCGAACCCGGTCTGTAAGCTTTTAAACCGGAAATTTCGGTTTTTTTAGATTTATTGCTTGCATATGAGTATAATCCGAGAACTGCGCCTGTTTCAGGATTGATTGCCGCAACAGCTCCGAATGGTACGCTGTATTCCGCTAATACTTTTTTTGCCTCATTTTGTACAACAGGGTCGAGCGTATAGACTATTGTATATTTTCCGAGCTTTTGCACATAATGCCCGTTTTTAACGGTATTAAATTTTGGAGAATGTGATGCAAAATATCTTTGCAGCGCTTTAATAGAAAAATTATGACTGTTAAAATATTTTTTTCCGAGTGCGGCTGCGCCATTTGTGCTTGAAGATGCCGATAACGTTTTTATTTTCTTATTATTGCCGGCGCCGTCAAATTTGATAGGTCTTATTCCCGTGCCTAAAAAGGTCTGCTGTTTGTTTAATACTGATTTTGCGTAATAATTCTTTAAAAAAAAGAATAATTTTACACCGCCTATTGAAATAACTAAAAATGCAATGATAAATATAAAAATATATAACGGCCTTAAAATATTAGAATTTTTTCTTTTGCTTCTGTTTAAAGTATGTTGATATGATTTCCAATCTTTTATTCTTTCCATCGTTAATAATTTTGTTTTATTATACTGTAATATAATATTTATTTTATGAATTTTAAGCTATTATATTGTCTATTATCAATTTTTGCCGCCGACAACTATAGAAGGTATTCTTAATGTAGGCTGTCCATCAGACACCGGCGCTCCCTGCCCGTCTTTGCCGCAGGTGCCCACGCTGTAACCCATATCGTTTCCGATCATATCTATATTATTTAATATTTCAGGTCCATTACCCATCAAAGTTGCGCCGCTCACAGCTTCGCAGACTGCGCCGTTTTTTAAAATATATCCTTCCATGACTTCAAATACAAAATCACCCGTAACGGTATTTACCTGACCGCCTCCCATTTTTTTGACAAATAGTCCTTTATCTACAGTTTTAATTATATCTTCAGGCATACTTTTACCCTTCGCTATCATTGTATTTGACATTCTGACTATAGGCTGATGTTCATAAGACTCTCTTCTGCCGTTGCCGGTCAATTCATATCCATACTTAATATTAGACAAGCGGTCAGACATATACTTTTTTAATACACCGTTTTCGACCAATATATTTTTATTTGACACGGTACCTTCATCGTCGAATCTGTATGAGCCCCTTTTCCCTATTAATGAAGAATCGTCAATGACGGTAACTAATTTTGAAGCAACTTCTTTACCGATCTTATCAGAATATACGCTTAAACCGCTGCCTGCTATATCGGCTTCCAAACCATGTCCTATTGCTTCATGTATCATAGTTCCGCCTGCCTCACTTGACAGAACGACAGGCATCGTTCCGGAAGGGGCAAAAGGCGCATCAAGTAACGTTATTGCTCTGCTGCATGCTTTTCTTGCAATTTCAGCAGGGTCTACCGTATCGAAAAATTCAAATCCCATAAATGCCGAAACAGGTTCATAACCCATTTCTGTTTTTTTGCCGTTAGACGCTACGACACTTACAAAAAAAGTAATAATTTCTCTGCTGTCTTTAGCAATATTTCCTTCGGAATTTACTATGATAACATCCTGTTTATAATCTCTGTATAAAACATTAGCCTGCAAAATTCTTTTATCATATCCCCATGAAAATTTTACTGCATCGTCTATTTTTTTTATTTTTTCATTCATGGAAACATTTAATACTTCTTTTAAAACAGGGATATCTATTTTTGCTTTAGATTCTTTAAAATTCAAATTTAACTTATTGAAATTATTATTTGTTCTATTAGTTTTTGCTATTTTATTTAAATTTTTGCCTATTTCTAATAAATTTTTCTCATCAATGTTATTCGTAAATGCATAATATGATTTTTTTTCTGAAATAAGTCTTAACCCTGCACCTCCGGAAACTCCAGATATGGCTTTTTCCAATTTTTTATTCTCATTTGAAAGAAAATTTGATATATTGGATTCAAAGAATATATCGATAAAATCATCTTCCGACGTTCCTATAATTTTAAAAATTTTATTGAAATCTATATCGTTAACCTGCATTTTAACTCCTGATTTTTTTGTTATGATAAAATACAAAAACTAAGTCTATCATTATTTGTAATTATATTCTATAATTACAATGATATAAATAATATAATAAATTATGTTAAGTATAGCATAAAACATAACGTTTATAAATAGGCAAAACATAAAATATTTAAAATACTCTTCATATTCTTCAATACATCAATTAATATTATTTTTTAACGTTAAAATGAGATGGACATAAAAGAAGCAATTCTGGAAATAAATTTAAAAAATTTATCTAATAATATTCAACAATTAAAATTATTAGAATTCAATAAAAATAAAACAATTATAGCAATAATAAAATCTGACGCTTACGGACACGGTTTGCTGGAAGTTGCGCTGATCCTGGAAAAAGAAGGAATTAATTTTTTTGGAGTGATTAAATTAGAGGATGCTGTCCTGCTAAAAAGCAAATTAAACAATCCGAAAGTCTTATTGCTCTCAGGCGTCGATGAAAAAAATATTCCGGTTGCTGCCGCAATGGATATTTCTGTTTGCGTATATGATTTAAATTATCTCAAGTCAGTTTATGCATCTGCAAAAACTGCTCGTAAGAAAGTTCTCGTGCATCTGAAATACGATTCTGGAATGAACAGGCTTGGATTCAAGGATGACGAGTTATATAAAGCGTTAGATTATATTGAAGAAATTAGAAAAAATGACAATTTTTTAGAATTTGAAGGTATTTTCAGCCATTTTTCTTCTGCTGAGTCAGATATCGATTATACAAAATCTCAACTGAATAATTATAAAAACATTTTAAAAACAATATATAGCAGAAAGTTAACGCCGCTATACAGTCATATAAGCGCAAGCTCTTCTATACTCAGCGCCGAAATAAAAGACGATTTTTCAAATTCTGTCAGACCAGGAATATCTTTATACGGAATAAACCCAATAAATCAGCGGCTTAAATGTAGTAATGCAGCCGAGCTTTCCAATAATAAACAAAATAAACAAAGATACGACGATGCAGCAACTTTAGATCTAAAACCATTAATGACGCTAAAAACCGGTATTATTCAAATTAAACAAATAAAAAAGGGCTGTTTTGTTTCTTACGGCAAAACATTTCAGGCTCCCCGCGATATGACCATAGGCGTTGTTAACGCCGGTTACGACAACGGCATACCAAGAATGCTGTCTAATAAAGGACGAGTCATAATAGATAACCAATATGCCGATATAATAGGCGTCATTACTATGAATATGACAATAGTCGATATGACGGAAATTAAAAACGCATCATTAAAAAGCGAAGTAATTATCCTTGGCGAAAGCAAAAGTAAAAAAATAACCGTTGAAGAAATCGCCGATTATGCGGGCACAATCCCTTACGAAATATGTCTGAATGTAGGAAAATCCAATAGGCGGATATATATAAACATACAATAAAATACAATATATCAGCAAAAAATAAACATTAAAAATAGCAAAGCAAAGATTAAAAACGGTAAAGCAACGCACAATAGGCTAACAAAAACCGGAACATCGCTTTACCGTTTTAAAATTATTATATACAAGTCTTTTATGTTATATCTGTTTTATATTTATTTTATTGCTTATTACTAAACTAAACTGCATTAACTTCTTTAACTTCCGGTATTCTTTCTTTCAACACTCTTTCTATGCCGCCTTTCAGAGTCATCATTGAACCCATGCATCCTGCGCACGCGCCTTGAAGCCTGACATTAACCGTACCGTCGTCTAATATATTAACCAACTCTACATCTCCACCGTCAAACTGAAGAGACGGTCTAATTTCATCTAATACTTTTTCTACCGCTATTTTATCTATAGCCATTAATCCTCCCGTTTTATTATAATTTATAATTATTTAAATATAGCTATTCACTAAAATAATGAAGCACTAATTTTTTTCATCCTAAACACATCATATATCAGTATATCATTAACTGTAAACAATGTCAAGAACTTCAAACTCCCGTTTGCCTTTAGGAACGTTTATAGTTACTTCATCCCCAACATGTTTTCCTATTAACGCTTTTGCGATAGGTGAAGATATCGAAATTTTACCTTTGCTTATGTCTGATTCTGTATCGCCTACTATCTGATACGAAACTTCCGTGCCTATGTCTAGATCCATAAGTTTTATTTTTGCGCCAAAAACAATTTTTTCTTCGCATATTTTTGATATATCTATTATTTGAGCCCTTGCTATTTTGTCCTCAAGCTCTATAATTTTACCTTCCAGAAAACTTTGTTTTTCTTTAGCAGCGCTATACTCCGCATTTTCAGACAAATCCCCGTGTGCACGGGCTTCCTCAATCGCCAATATATTTGCAGGTCTTTCAACAGACTTAAGTCTCTTAAGGTCTTTGACCATTTTGTCGTAACCTTCTTTAGTAATAGGACAAGAATCGTTGTTAATGCTCAATTAAAGTTCACCTCCATGAGTAACCTTGCAGTCATTTAAAACATATAAAAATAATTAATAATAAATTTTCATTGTTTTTCTGGTTATATTCGCTTCTCTGTTTTGCTATATATCTGTTAAATTTTTTTATATGCTTTTATAATAATCCTGAATAGGTTTAACAGACAGTTTTTCTTCTTTAAGCGATTTTATAGCCGAAGAAGCGGCAAATGCGCCCCTCATCGTTGTATAATAAGGTATGGCAAACTCAATTGCGCTTCTTCTTATAGCATAAGAATCTTCAAGTGATTTCATACCTCTCGGTGTATTAAAAATCATATTAATTTCTTTATTTTTTAGCGCATCTATGATATGAGGTCTTCCTTCCTTAACTTTATTTATTTTAAAATTTTTAATATTTAATTTATCCAAATATTCCGAAGTGCCTTTGGTTGCTACAATACTGAAACCCATTCCTATTAATTGCGTGCAAAGTTCTTCTAAATATTTCTTATCTTCATCTTTTACGCTTATTAAAATATTGCCGTTTTTCGGGATATTCTGTCCGGAAGCTATCTGCGATTTTGCATATGCTATACCAAAACTTTTATCTATCCCCATAACTTCTCCCGTAGAACGCATTTCAGGTCCAAGCATCGGGTCTACGTTTGAAAACTTTGTAAAAGGAAATACTGCTTCTTTTACACAATAATAATCAATATTAAAGCATCCTATTAATCCTATATCTTTTAATTTTTTGCCGAACATTACAAGCGTAGCATATTTTGCAACAGGTATTCCTGTAGCTTTGCTGACAAACGGAACTGTGCGCGAAGCTCTCGGGTTAACTTCTATGATGTATATCTTATCGCATTTTATAGCAAATTGTATATTTACTAATCCTATTATATGAAACTCTAAACATATCTTTTTTGTTATTTCTTTTATCTGTTCTATTATGCCATTGTTTAAAGAAAATGCAGGCATAGAGCATGCGCTATCTCCGGAATGAACTCCTGCCTCTTCAATGTGTTCCATTATTCCGGCTATATAAATATCTTCCCCGTCGCATAATGCGTCAACATCCATCTCAATAGCATCTTCTAAAAACTTATCTATTAATATTGGAAAAGAAATATCTTGAGCAAATATTTTTTTAATATATTTATCTAATGAACTTTCGTTATAAATAATTTCCATTGCCCTTCCTCCTAAAACATAAGAAGGTCTTAGGAGAACCGGAAACCCAATTGAAATAGAGTTTGTATAGACTTCTTCCTCATTAAAAGCCATTGCGCTTTCTGCCTGGAAAAGTCCCATTTTTTGAATGATATCTTTAAACTTTTCCCTATCTTCAGCTATATCTATATACTTATAAGGCGTTCCAAGAATATTAAATCTTCTGCTTTCAAATTCTCCGGCAAGTTTAAGCGGAGTCTGTCCGCCAAATTGCAGTATAATTGGAGGATTTTCTTCTAATTTAGCGATATTAAGTACGTCTTCCGCCGTGAGCGGTTCAAAATACAATCTGGAAGACGTATCGTAGTCGGTGGACACCGTTTCAGGATTACAATTAACCATTATCGCTTTATATCCTATCTCTTTTAGCGCAAAAGCACTGTGTACGCAGCAATAGTCAAATTCTATTCCTTGTCCTATCCTGTTGGGTCCGCTTCCGAGAATAATGGCTTTTTTGCCTTCAAGCGCGGTAATTTCATTAGATTTATCATAAGAAGAATACATGTAAGGGGTAGCGGCTTCAAATTCTGCTCCGCAAGTATCTACTTTTTTATAAACCGGACATATTTTAAATTCATCTAATAACTTTTCTAAATATTTTTCCTGTGTTTTAATAATTTTAAATGCATTACTGTTTTTTTTCAGATATTCGTCAGGTTTAATATGGTTACCGTTTTCATCGACAGCGGTTAATTTAGCAATAATCATATTAGAAAACCCCAATTGTTTTGCCTCTCTTAAAATTGATTCCGCATCTTGCCGTTCTTTATCTGATCCGCTATGAAATTCATCTGTCTTTGGTGATTTTGCCGTATTAAAAACATTGCACAGAAACAATTTTTTTTCAAAATCTACAATCTGTTGTATTTGTTCGAGAAACCATCTGTTGATTTTTGAAAATTCATAAACCTCATCAACAGTAAAACCAGCCCTTAAAGAATCAGTTATCAATAAAAGTCTTCTGTAATCTGCATTTTTAATTAAAGTTTTTATTTCTTCTTTTACGCCGAAAAGCCCTATTATTATGTTTTTTATATCTAAGCATTTATCTGCCGATTCTGACGCCTTTAAAACAGTCTGACCTCGAACGTCTATATTTTCTGCGTCATTTATTGAGTGAAAAATTAATTCAGACTTATTTTGGCAATCATACAGCAGATCAAGACCATATAATGATTCAATCCCATAATATCCGTTCTCCAATGACCTTGCCGCCTTTTGAAGCGATTCGCAAAAAGTTCTGCCTATAGCCATGACTTCACCGACTGATTTCATATGGGTTGTTAAAGAAGAATCCGTCTGCGGGAATTTTTCAAAAGTAAAACGCGGAATTTTAGTAACGACATAATCTATGGCAGGTTCAAAACATGCCATGGTTTTTTTTGTTATATCGTTAGGCAGTTCGTCAAGGGTATATCCTACAGCCAATTTTGCTGCTATTTTAGCAATTGCAAAACCTGTTGCCTTGGAAGCTAAACTTGAACTTCTTGAAACTCTCGGATTCATTTCTATCACATAAGCGTCGTCAGAATTAGGGTCCAACGCGAATTGCACATTGGCTCCTCCGGTTTCTACGCCAATTTCGCTCATTATTTTTATTGTCCAGTCTCTTATTTTTTGCAAGTCTTTATTATTTAATGTTTGAACAGGGGCGATTGTAATCGAATCTCCGGTATGAATGCCCATAGGATCAAAATTTTCAATAGAACAGATTATAATCGTATTCTTATTTTTATCGGTCATCACCTCAAGTTCAACTTCTTTAAAACCTATAATAGATTTTTCTATCAGAATCTCATTTGTAGGACTTGCGTTGATACCTCTCTGAGCATATTCTTTAAATTCTTCAATATTATAGGCAATGCCGCCGCCTGTTCCTCCAAGGGTGAAAGAAGGACGTATTATTACCGGAAATCCTATCTGTTTTAGCACTGCGGATGCTTCTTCTATATCATGCGCAAAACCGCCATGTAATACAGGAACTCCAATCTTTTCCATGCTTTTTTTAAAATATTCTCTGTCTTCGGCTTTTTTTATAGCATCTATGCTTGCTCCAAGTATCTTTATACCAAATTTTTCTATAATTTTTCTCTCATATAATTCAATAGTCAAATTAAGGGCGGTTTGCCCTCCGAGAGTTGGAATAATACTATCGGGTCTTTCCTTTTCAATAATTTTTTCCAAAAAATCTGCGGTAAGCGGTTCTATGTAAGTTTTATAAGCGTACTCGGGATCCGTCATGATGGTGGCAGGATTAGAATTTACCAATATCGCTTCGTATCCTTCTTCAGCAAGCGCCTTTGCTCCCTGTGTTCCTGAATAGTCAAACTCTGCTGCCTGTCCTATGATTATTGGTCCTGAGCCTATAATCATAATTTTTTTTATATCTGTTCGTTTTGGCATAATAGATACCTTCTGTTAATCATTAAACTACATAGCTAAATCATTTATCAGATCTGTTTGATAATAACCGTATAAACCGGCATTAGACAAACAATCAATGGCTTCAATATATTCTTCTGCGGTTATTTTTCTACTTACAGCATTGTCATTAAAAGCTTTATAAGCCGGAAAATATTGACTCATAAGACTTACTGGGATATTTTCCGACAGCTCTTCAGCAATGAATTTAAAAGATTCCTGATACCCTGAAATACCTTCCGGCAAAATTAAATGTCTGATAAGCATTCCTTTTATAGCGATACCGTTAAAATCAGTCTGCAATTCTCCCGCTTGTTTATATATTTTTTTTAAAGCTTTTCTGTTGACTTCAACATAGTTATCAACTCCGGAATATTTAAGCGCAATCCTATTATTAGAATATTTTATATCCGGAAGATATATATCTATAATACCGTCTAATATTTCTATCAGTTCTTCCGTTTCGTATCCGGAACTGTTGTAAATAACCGGTATCATAAAACCTTTATCTTTCGCAATGCATAAAGCATCTGCAATAAACGGCATAAAATGCGTCGAAGTTACCAGATTAATATTGTGCGCTCCTCTTTTTTGAAGTTCCAGCATTATATCGCTCAATTCTGACACGGTATAATCTTTTCCGTTATAAAATCTGCTTATCGGATAATTCTGACAGAATTTACATTTTAAAGAGCAGCCTGAAAAAAAAATAGTGCCTGAACCGTTTTCCCCTGAAATACAAGGTTCTTCACCTCTGTGTATATTAAAACTTGCAATACGCAATTTATCTTTAGCGCCGCACAAACCTTTTTCTGCTTGAAATCTTTTGGCATTGCAATATCTTGGACATAGCGAGCAGTTTTCGGCAATTTTATAAAGATATTTTATTTTATATAAAAAATCTTTTTCTGTCATTTTTGGTATATTAATTATTTTATATTTTGTTTTTCAGACATAATTTTTTAAAATCTTCGAATAAGTATTTTGAATCATTCGGACCGGGTGAGCTTTCAGGATGATATTGAACGGAAAATACATTTAACGATTCATTTTTAATGCCTTCGACTGTGCCATCGTTTAAACTTACATGCGTTATTTCAGTATCTTTAAAATTTTCATTTGAACGGCTGTCTTTAATGTCAACGCAAAAACCATGATTTTGCGAAGTAATTTCTATTTTAGAAGTTTTAACATTTTTCACTGGATGATTAACGCCATGGTGTCCAAATTTAAGTTTATAAGTATTAAATCCTAACGCAAGAGCAAGCAATTGATGTCCGAGACAAATTCCGAAAATAGGTTTTTTCCCCATGAGTTCTCTTATTGTTTTTATTTCATCTGCAAGAGTTTTTGGATCTCCGGGACCGTTAGACAGAAGTATTCCGTCAGGATTTGTAGCGAGCACATATTCTTTTGAACTGTCGTACGAAACTACCGTTACATTTGCATTGAGAGCGTTAAGACAATCTATAGTGCTGTATTTAATACCGTAATCTATTATTGTAACATCGAACTCAGGTTTTTCTGCATATTTTTTATATAATTTGGTTGCCGAAACATTAGACGTTAAGTTTAAACCTTCCATTTTAGGCACATTTTTTACTTTTTCTTTTATGTAATCTATGCCTTTTGATTTTAAGGCTATATATCCGTTAGTCGAACCTTTTTCCCTAAGATAAATAGCTAATGTGCGCGTATCCACGCCTGTTATAACAGGAATATTATTTTCATTAAGAAAATCGGTTAAACTCTTTACCGCAGTATAGTGAGAATATTTGGAAACAATATTTTTTGCAACATATGCAGAAAGCCATGCTTTTTCAGATTCGAAATCTTCATTGTTTATGCCGTAATTCCCGATCATAGGATATGTCATAATGACTATCTGCCCATTGTATGAGGGATCGGTGATAAGCTCCTGATAGCCGTTCATTGCGGTATTAAATACTAATTCCCCGCCAGATTCAATCGGTTTGCCTTCATAATAACCTTCAAACGATGTTCCGTCCTCCAGCATTATGACGGCTTTTTCTTTACCTGCATTATCGTTATCTGCGATCTTTGCATTAGATGTCATGGCAGTTTTGATATTTTTAAATGTTTAACGTACCGGTTATATTGGTTTTCATAATAATTATAACTATGAAAATTAACTTAGATATTACAGTTAAGAGTCATGCGTACTTTTTTTATAATTTAAAAATCTTTCCGTTTATTATAGCATACATTGCAGCCCCTTTAAAGCTTTTATTGATAAAAGGGGAATTTTTACTTAGCGATTTTATATTTTCTTTTTTATATGTCCATTTCTTTTCTGGATTAATTATTGTAATATCGCCTGCATTTCCGTTTATAATTGCGCCTCTATTTTGCAGTTTTAAAATTTTTGACGGATTATAAGACATTAAATTTGCGATATCAATCATAGATAGGTACTTTTCATGATACAGTCCCAGAGTCAAAGCAAGTGATGTCTCTAATCCTATTATACCGAAAGGCGCTTCGTCTAATGTCGTGTTTTTCTCGTCTTCCGAATGAGGCGCATGGTCGGAAGCTATAACATCAAACAGACCTTCTCTTAGAGCATTTTTAATTGCATTGACGTCTTCCTGCGTTCTCAGCGGAGGATTCATTTTTGCATTTGTATTGTACGACAATAAAGATTCTTCCGTAATAGAAAAGTAGTGCGGACAAGTTTCAAATGTTATATTTATTCCGTTATTTTTTGCCATTTTAATTAATTCAACGGAACCTTTTGTAGAAACGTGAGCAATATGAAGCGAAGCACCAAAGTACTCAGCCAATTTTATATCCCTGAAAATAGCTATCTCTTCGGCAACGGATGGAATCCCGTTGACGCCCAATTTATGAGAGGTAATCCCTTCATTCATTACTCCTTTTCCTCTCAGTTTTATATCCTCGCTATGCGATATAACCGGCATGTCAAATGTCTTTGCGTATAAAAGGGCTCTTGCCATTAAAGAACTGTCTTCTACAGGCATACCGTCGTCACTTATCGCTACTGCTCCGGAATTTTTTAAATCTCCGATATTTGCAAGATTTAAACCTTCATTGCCGCGGGATATCGCTCCTATAGTGAAAACGTTACATAAATCAAAAGATTTTGCCTTGTTAATAATAAACGAATTTACTTCTTTGCAATCATTTGCAGGATTAGAATTTGGCATGCAGCAGATAGAGGTAAATCCGCCTGCGATAGCTGCTTCCATACCTGTTTTAATCGTTTCTTTGTATTCAAAACCAGGTTCTCTCAGATGAACGTGCATATCGATTAACCCGGGCAAAACAAATAAATTATCGGCATTGATAATATTTATATCCTTTGTGCCGACAGTTTCATTTTTAACGTCTTTTATCACCCCGTTTTCAACATAAATATCTCTTTTAACCTGCGTATCAGTGAAAGGGTCTACGACGATTCCATTTTTAATTAATAATTTTTCCATAAATTTTACGTATAGAGAGCTATTAGTTATTATATTTAAACGATATTTATTTAATAATCCTGAAATTATGAATGCCTGCCGCCCAATAATATATATAAACAAGCCATTCTTATTGCAATTCCGTTCTCTACCTGATCAAAAATAGCCGTTTTGCCGCTATTTATAATTGAACCTGAAATTTCAACATCCCTATTTACCGGACCTGGATGTAAAACAAGAACATCTTTCGAAGCCAATTTTAAAATTCCTTCCGTTAGTTTAAAATAATTTCTATATTCTTCTATTGAAGGAATAAAATAAAAAGCAGTTCTTTCTTTTTGCACTCTAAGCATAATTATAACATCCGCTTCTTTAACGGCACTATCCATACTGCCGGCTATTTTTACATTATCGGAATTAATAAATCTTGGCATTAAAGTTTGAGGTCCGTAAAGATAAATTTCTGCGCCTAATTTAGACAAACCTGCTATGTCAGATCTGGCAACTCTTGAATGAACTATATCCCCTATAATCGCAATTTTTAAAGATTTAATTTCTTTTTTATGTTCAAAAATAGTCATAATATCTAAAAGACACTGAGTAGGATGTTCATTTATCCCGTCACCGGCATTAATAACTGAGGCATCTGTAATATTAGAAATAAAAAACGGTGCTCCAGATTCATAATGCCTTATGACAAAAGCGTCTGGTTTCATAGCCTGCAAATTTAAGATGGTATCGCTCAGACTTTCTCCTTTTACAACAGAACTTTGGCTGATAGAAAGATTAATTGTGTCTGCGCTAAGTCTTTTTTGGGCAATCTCAAAGGAAGTTTTTGTTCTTGTTGAAGGTTCGAAAAAAAGGTTAAGAATAGTTTTGCCTCTCATTGTAGGAACTTTTTTAATATCCTGCAATGAAATTTTTTTGAATTCTTTTGCCGTATCAATAAAATAAAGAATATCGGATTTACTGAGGTCATTAATAGAAATAAGGTCTTTTTTAGCGTAGTCCATAGCTTTAGCTTTACATTATTAAAAAAAATATAATATATAACAAAACAAAAAATATTATCCGGCAATTAATTCATAAATAAAATATTATACCTTTAATATCTTTTCAATAAATTTATTTTTACCATCTAATTCAACTCTTACATCATATTTATCCGATATTTTAATTTTTTTTCCTGTAAAATCCGGGCAAATAGGAACCTCTCTATCTCCTCTGTCGATTAAAACTGCCAATTTAATGCTCTTGGGTCTTCCAAAACATATCAAATCGTCAATAGCGGCTCTTACAGTTCTTCCGCTGCATATTACATCATCCACGAGCAGTATATCTTTGCCGTTGATATTAAAAGGCATCTCCGTTGATTTTACAGCTTTTTTTACCTCAAAAGAATCGTCCCTGTATAATGTTATGTCAACATACCCTAAAAGACAATTAAATCCCGTCGCATGTTTTACTTTTTCGTGAATGATATTAGACGGGGCAACGCCGCCTTCTTTAATACCGGCAATAATTAAATTGCCGAGATCAAATTTGAATTTGATAATCTTAGCCGCAAGACCGTCAATTATATCGTTTACTTCATCATTTTTAAAAATTATTTCATTCAATTTTTATCAATTAAAACTAATAAATTTTTATGCTAACTCAAAAATATTAAGATTTTAAATAAAACTGTTAAATGAAACTAGGTTAAATTAATTTAATTTTTTAAGCAGTATTAGCTCAAAATATAAATCAAAATATTACGGCAGATTAGCATAACGTTTAGTTTTTTATCCGTTAAATGGACAATCGGGTATTGTTTTAAAAAATCTATGCCAATATATATCAAAATGATTTTTTGGATTCCACGAAAAATATATTATAAACGCTTCGCCTATAACATCTTTGTATGGAACAAATCCCCAGTATCTTGAATCAAAACTGTTGTCTCTATTATCTCCCATAACAAATAAATCATCTTTAGGGACCGTTATCGGACCATAATTATCTCTTGGAGAGTTATATGCCGGCAGGATTTTTTTTGATGTCCAATGCGCATATTTACAATTATACAAATGATTATTAATATAAACACGATTATCTATAATTTGAATCTTATCTCCTGGAGTACCTACTACTCTTTTGATAAAGTCAATTCCGGGATGCAGATTGTATTTTTTTGCGTATGGAAATTTAAAGACTATAACCTGACCGGTTTTCGGATGTGATACATTAATGATGTATTTAGTAAATGGTATATGTATTCCCCATATAAATTTATTGACAAGTATATGGTCGCCTGGTATAAGAGTGGGCTCCATTGACCCGGAAGGAATTTTAAATGCCTGAATAACGAAAGTTCTTACAAACAATGCTATTAATATAGCTATTACTATTGCTTTAAAATAATCTCCAAGTTTTCTATTGCTCATAATTTAATTTTTGCTAATTAATAGTAACTATTTTTATATATAAAATATAAAACATTTGCATAATTAATAATAAATTATTTTCATAACTAATATTATAACGTAAGTATTAAATTGCAAATGAACTTATTATATACAAAAAAAATTACTCTGTCTATAAATTTAAACAACAAATCGATATATATATTATAATATTTAGTCTAAACTTTAAGAACAGATAAGAAAGCCTCCTGCGGTATTTCAACAGAGCCAATATTTTTCATCTTTTTTTTGCCTTCTTTTTGTTTTTCAAGCAGTTTTCTTTTTCTTGTAATATCTCCGCCATAGCACTTGGCAAGAACATTTTTTCTCAGTGCCTTTATTTCTTCCCTTGCTATAATTTTAGAACCTATTTGCGCCTGTATAACAACTTCAAACATCTGTCTCGGAATTAGCGTCTTTAGTTTTTCAACTATATTACGTCCTCTTATAAATGCTTTATCTTTATGCGCAATAACAGAAAGCGCATCCACAGGCTCTTTGTTGACAAGTATTTCAAGTTTTATCATATCCGACCGTCTGTATCCGGAAGTGTCATAATCAAAAGAAGCGTAACCTTTAGATAGCGACTTTAACTGATCATAAAAATCAAGAACAATTTCAGAAAGAGGCAATTCATATATAAGCAATACCCTCTGCTTAGTGATGTATCTGAGCTCTATCTGTAATCCCCTTTTTTCAACGCAAAGATTCATTATCTTGCCGAGATATTCCGTAGGAACATATATATTTGCATGTATAAAAGGTTCTTCGATGTAATTTACTTCCTGCATAGGAATTTCCTTTGAGGATGGAAATTTTGCAGGATTTAAAGCCTCCTTAACTTCTCCTTTATTTGTTATAATTTTATAAAGCACCGTAGGCGATGTCGTGATTAAACTCAAATCATACTCTCTTTCTAACCGCTCTACGATAATTTCCATATGAAGCAGCCCAAGAAAACCGCATCTGAAACCAAATCCTAAAGCTAACGAAGTTTCAGGCTCATAGGTAAAAGATGAATCGTTAAGCTTGAGTTTTTCTATTGAATCCTTGAGTTCCTGATAATCATCCGAATCTATTGGATAAATTCCCGCAAATACCATCGGTTTAGGTTCCTTAAATCCTACAAGCGGATTATTGGTAGGATTAGATACTAAAGTTACTGTATCTCCTATTTTAAATCTGCTGGAATCTTTTATATTTGCAATAATACAGCCTACATCCCCTGCACTCAGCTGCTGCAGTACTTGCATATGCGGAGAATAAACCCCTACTTTCTGAACTTCATAAGATTTACCTGAACTCATAAGCAAAATACTATCCCCAGCCTTTACGCTGCCGTTAAATACTCTGACAAGCGCAACAACTCCCTGATAGGAATCAAACCATGAATCAAAAATTAAAGCTTTAAGCGGCGCTTCAGGGTCTCCATCAGGAGAAGGAATTTTCATGACGATGTCGTCAAGAATTTCTTTTATACCTATCCCTTCTTTGGCGCTCGCAAGAATAGCGCAGTTTGCATCCAATCCGACTATTTCTTCTATTTCCTGCTTAGTTTTTTCAATATCTGCACTCGGCAAATCTATTTTATTAATTACTGGAATAATATTGAGATTCATATCGGAAGCAATATACACATTCGCCAGGGTTTGCGCTTCAACTCCTTGAGATGCGTCGACTATAAGCAATGCGCCTTCGCAAGCAGCTAAAGATTTTGAAACTTCATAGGAAAAATCAACATGTCCGGGGGTATCTATTAAATTTAATATATAAGGTTTGCCTTCAAAATTATATTTAAGTCTTACGGTTTGAGCTTTTATCGTTATGCCTCTTTCGCGTTCAAGTTCCATATTGTCAAGAAATTGCGAAACTTTTTCACGATCATTTATGGTTCCGGTAAATTCTAACAGTCTGTCCGCCAACGTTGATTTACCGTGGTCTATATGCGCTATTATCGAAAAATTTCTAATGTTTTCTATTTTCATTAATTAGTTTTGTTAGTTAAATTAAATTATATACTGACAGCACCGTACAAAATTATTGTTAGTCCGGCGATATAATAAAGTCAGGCAAAATCATAAGCCGAGTTCTGTTAATTAAAATAATCATTTATCTAAGCGAACAACCCGAAAACCGTGTAAGACGAGCAGCCTTAAGTTTCCCTATTTGTTCTTTCTTCTGGCGGGGCTTGCCACTGTACGCGTTGCCGCATATCAGAGTGAGCTCTTACCTCACTATTTCACCCTTACCGCAATATAAATAAAAAGACAAAAAATGATAACTATTAATTTTTTTAAAATGCGGCGGTATATTTTCTGTTGCGCTTTCCTTAAAGTTGCCTTCACCGTTTTAAAACGGCACCATGCTCTGTGAAGCCCGGACTTTCCTCAAAATTAAATTGTAATAATTCAATTCCGCGATTATTAATTCTGCCTGAACAGTTTGATTTTATCAATTTTAAAAAAAATAGTCAAACAAAGTATTTTCAAGCTTTAATCTTTGTCTTTTTATTTGCTTTGGTTTTATTTTTTTCTGTATTATGTATAATCTCGCCGCTGTTTGTTTCCGGCATTTCCTGTTTATAATAAAGTATCCTTGAACAAATCGGACATTGCATAAATATTTCTCCTGACAAGAGTTCATTAAACTGCTGCGGAGGCAATATTCTGAAACATCCGGTGCAGGCGCGATTGTTGTTGACAGGTATAACTGCGGGAAATTTATTATTATTTTTTATTGCTTCGTAAATATTTAAAAATTCAACTTTCAATATCTTTTCAAGTGTTTTTCTTTTATCCGATAGATTTTTCTTTATGTCGCAATATTTAATCTTATCTGATTCTATTTCAGCTTTTTTATTTGATATAATGTCCGATAAACGTTTAATATCTTCTTCCGTTATTTTTATTGCCGATTTAATTTCTTCCTGCGCGCTCATCGTTTTTATAATTTCTTCTTCTTCTAAACTCTTTAATGCCTCATTATCTTTAACCGATTTTTGCATTGCATTGTATTCTTTGTTTGTTTTAATTTGTTTTTGAGCTTCAGTGTATTTTTCAATCTTTTCATTATACGACTCAACATTTAACTCGCATAAATTTATTTTTTTTTGTAATTCCGATAATTCATTTTTTAGCCTTTCCAATTTTTCGTTTTGACTTCTTACGCCTTCAGCCGATTCATTTATTTCATAAATGTTTTTTGCTTCATCATCTTCAATTTTCTTAATATTCATGTCAATATCCTGAATGTCAATTATATAAGCAATTTGTTCGTTCAAATTTAGTCTCCTTTAAAATTTAAGATAGGGTTAAAATCAATATTATTTGTTAATATTTTAATTTCAAAATAACGTTCTAATATTTCTTTTAATATTTCGTTAAAAGATTTTTCAGAATCAAAATGCGGGATATCAATAAGGCATAAATTATTATTATAAGCCTTTATCGCTTCATGATAGGAACATTCCGAGGAGATAAAAACATCCGCTCCTTTATTCATAGCTTCATTTATATAAGAAAAACCGCTGCCTGAAATTATTGCAACTTTTCTTATAACTCTTTTAAGATTTCCCGTATAATTTACATAAGTTGAATTTGTTATATTTTTTACTTTTATAATTAAATTTTGCAGGGTTACTTCCGTTTCATTTTCGTTAAATTTGCCTATAACTCCTAAACCTGCGAGATCATCTCCGCCATAGCCGGCTAGCGGATATACGTCATAAGCGACTTCCTCATATGGATGAACTTTCTTCATTTCTTCGATAGTTTTATCTAAATTATTTTCTGCAACTATTACCTCAATTTTTGATTCATCTACAAAACTTGTTTTATCTGATTCTCCTATAAAAGGATTAGCTCCTGAAACTGGTTTAAAAGAGCCTTTTCCTTTTGTTTCGAATGAACAGTCTTCGTAATTTCCTATTACAGGATTTGCATATTTAAATAAAGCTTCCCTTACGGCATAAATATAACCTTTAGGAACAAATACCGATAATTTATAAAGTTTTTTTTTAGCCGGATATATAGGAAGTAGTGAAGTAAGATTAATTTTTTGAGCTATAAATCTGCTCATTGAATACACGGAAGAATCAAAATTTGTATGCATAGAATACACACAAATTTTGTTATTTAATAGAGTATTTACAATTGCGGCGTCAGTTGAATTTATATCTATTGATTGTAAAGGTGATTGTGAAGGTGATTTTATAGGATTAAAGAAGAAAGGATGGTGTGTTATTATCAGATTGCACTTATTATTAACGGCTAATGAAACTGCTTCCGGAGATAATTCTAAAGATATTAAAACCCCAGCTGCAGGTTCATCAGCCAATTTTAGCTGATAACCTGAATTATCCCATTTTTCCTGAAGACCCAACGGGACTAAATTTTCTAATTTTTCAATAATTTCTTTTATCAAAAAGGTCATTATTATAATAATAATGGTGGGCCCACCCGGGTTCGAACCAGGGACCTTCCGGTTATGAGCCGGCGGCTCTACCAGCTGAGCTATAGGCCCGTATCGTATTGCATATTATTTCACAAAACTTTTTAGTCTCTTTGATCTGCTTGGATGTCTAAGTTTTCTCAAAGCTTTAGCTTCAATTTGTCTGATTCTTTCTCTTGTAACGCCAAATTCTTGTCCTACCTCTTCCAATGTATGGTCAGACTTTATACCTATACCGAATCTCATTCTTAAAACCTTTTCTTCCCTTTCGGTTAACGTTCCGAGAACTTTTGTAGTTTGCTCGCCAAGGTCCGTTGAAATAGCTGCTTCTAATGGCAAAATCGCAGTTTTATCCTCTATGAAATCTCCCAAATGACTGTCTTCTTCCTCTCCTATGGGAGTTTCTAAGGAAATAGGCTCTTTAGCTATTTTAAGGACTTTTCTGACCTTGTCAATAGGAAGATCCATTCTTTCGGCTATTTCCTCAGGAGTGGGTTCTCTGCCTATCTCTTGTACTAAACCTCTGGATGTTCTAATTAATTTATTTATAGTTTCAATCATATGTACCGGAATTCTTATAGTTCTCGCCTGATCCGCAATAGCCCTTGTTATAGCCTGTCTTATCCACCATGTAGCATAAGTTGAAAATTTATATCCGCGTTGATATTGAAACTTTTCAACAGCTTTCATTAATCCAATATTGCCTTCTTGAATAAGATCGAGAAACTGCAACCCTCTATTGGAATATTTTTTCGCAATAGAAACTACCAGCCTCAGATTAGCTTCAACCAACTCAGTTTTAGCAACTTTAGACTTTTCTTCGCCTATTTTTATTGCATCTACAATTTTTTTTAAGGAATTCCTGTCAACCCCGACTTCATCTTCTATTCTTTCAATTTTATTTTTTGATTCTGCAATAAGTTTAGAGATACTTTCAACTCGTTTTAAATCTTTAAATTTTTCATTATTTAATTCTATTAATTCTTTCTCTAATTTTACATAATTTTCAGTATAATTTGCAACCTTTAAATTTAAATTTTTTAATTTTGTTATAACTTTATCGGTTTGCTTTTTTTTAAGATGCAGTTCTTTCAATAATCCGATAACCTTTTTCGCAACTTCAGGACTTAAATTAGTATGTCTTACGCTAAAAGATTTTTCAAAATTGTTTGCATCGTTTTTATACTCATCTTTTTCATCACTGCCGACTCTATCGTCTTTTTCTATATATCTTGCAATATTACTGTTATAATCATCGGCGGCAATCAGACCATTTTTTTGTTTATTATTTTTTAATTTTATATTTTTTGATTCGCAAGCGCTTAAATCTTCTGAATTATTTTTAATGAGTTTATTGAAACCTATTGTTTCTTTTATTTTTTCTATAATTCCTACTACCCTGCCCACCGATTTGTCTATATCTTTATCGCTTGGAAATTCTTCATCGTCAAAATCAGATACAATATCTGTTATAATATTTTTATTGACATTTAACTTATCTACGAGGGAGATAACCCTATTTATCATGAGATCTGAATTTAAAACCGATGACAGAATTTCTTCTTCGCCTTCTTCTATAGTTTTTGCAATTTCTATCTCTCTTTCCCTTGTCAGAAGTGAAACCGACCCCATTTCTCTCAGATACATCCTGACGGGATCATTTGTTTTCAGAGAAACATCCTCTTCTTCCTCTTCTTCCGTTTCTTCTATAAAAGTACCGTCAAGGAGATGCTTGTTGTGTTTTAATTTTAGCGAATAGCTGTTGTTGGATGAATCGCTTATAAAGTCTACATCCCTTTCACCGAGCATATTCATTAAATCGTCTATTTGATCAGGAGAAATAATATCGGCAGGAAAAATTTCATTCAGCTCATCATAAGAAATATGTCCGCCGTTTTCTTTTGCTTTATCTAAAGTCTTTTTATATATCTGGTCGTCCAATTCCTTTTTCTTATTTGTAATCGGCTCGCTCAATTCGTCGTTTAAATCACTTAAGGTTGAATCTGATTTTTTATTTGCTTCGTTATCCTTTTTATTCGGAATAGTGCTCATATTATCGCCGTTAATAGCATTTTTTATCCTTTTGCCGGAGTCTTTAATATTATTATTAAAATTTTTATTTGATTTGCTTTTATCTTTCTTTAGAATTTCAATATTTTTTTTCATAAGATTATTTTATTTTTATAGGCAACCGCATATATTATACTCTATATAATTATATAACAGTATCTTAATAAAGTAAATTAGCAATTTATAACGAATTCATTTTTTTATGTAATTTTTCTACCAAATTTTTAACCGCAAGCAGTTCTTTAGATTTTTTATTCCAATCTTCAGCGCTTAACGAGCCGTTATTTAAATCTTTTATTAAATTAGATTGTAAAATAAGTACATTATTAATCTTGCGCCTGACAATCAATCTTATAAAATTTCTTTCCGCTACTTTTGCAGAATCTTCAAAATCTGCCGAAGCACTTTTATTTACAGCACTGCTATTTTCAAAATTGTAAGATGTACCGCTTATATGACTATCTGCAGTATTTATATTTCCATTTATATCGTCTTTTACAAATTGGCATTCGTAAAACAACATTCTCCATTTTTGGGGATTTTGCGTTTTCTTAAAGACTTCGTCGATACCAATCTGAATAGAAAATTTTGTAGCAAATGCCCGAGAACTTCCCTGAATCAACTTATCTTCTGCAAGGTTTAAACAATCAGGAACAGGAACCTCTACTGAAACATCATTGGACAGAAGGTATTTTATTTCTTTAATTATAATAACTATATCTCTATCGGAAAATTCTTTTAATATACTCTCGTTAATAAGTTTTGTCAACATAAATTTTCTAAAGATTGCTGAAAGTATCATTGTTTCTATTTTATTACTCTGGTCGATTAATGCCTCTCCTGAATTATAGTCTAATAATTCATATTCGCTTTCGACGTGCTTGCCGATTTCGCTATTTTCAGCGAAATTAAAATCATTACCGCCTCTATTATTATTAATTACACTGCCTGATTTGATAATATTTATATTATCACCGTCAACAATATTTTTATAATTAGCTCCGTTATTTTTGCCACTTGGCAAATACCTTTCGTCATTATAAAAACTAACATCCGCAGGGCGATTATTGCGTTCACCCGCATATCTATTATTATACTGCATTTTTTTATTATTTACATAATTTGACAATTTATTGTTTGCGTATTCCCTTACTAATTTTTCATTCAGTCCGAGTTTGCCTGCTATCAGATTAATATAATATGAAAATAAAATTGTATTATCTGCATTCAAAAAAGGAATTATATTGTCTATAATATAAATCTTCTTTTTTAAAATAATTTCTTTATTAAATTTTATATCATTATTATTATCAAAATTTAATTCATAATTTTGCTTTGTATTGTTTGCTTCAATGCCCTGCCCTTCATGGCTGCCGTCTTCTTGCCCGTCCGCTGTATTATTATAAGATTTAACCTGCCTGCCATTAGCAGCAGGCGTTAAATATTTATTTATATAATAATCTATTATAAATTCAATAATCCTTTTCTTATTGCGGTCCAGATAAATTTTTAATTCAGCCGAACCAAATTTTTGCATGAAACTGTCCGGGTCTTCGTTGTCTTTTAGCGAGACGGCATAAATATTTTTCTCAGAATTATCCATAAATTCTTTAAATAATTCCATCCCTCTGTTTATAGCATTTAATCCTGCTTCGTCGCCGTCATAAAGCAAAACTATATTATCGCAAAGTCTGGCTAATGATAATATATGATTTTTAGATAACGCAGTCCCCATAGTTGCGACGGTATTTTTGATGCCGCCGTTATAAAGCGATATCATATCAAAATAGCCTTCTACAACGATTACGTAATTTAAATCTTTTATATAATTTAAAGATTTATTGAGCCCGAATAATGTTTTGTTTTTGTTAAAAACTAAAGAATTATTGGTATTAACATATTTGGGTCCGTCTTCAATATTATTTTTGCCGCCTATATTTATAATTCTTGAGGCAAAAGCAAGAGGCTCGTTAAATTGGTCGAAAATAGGTATTATGAGTTTATTACTAAACCTATCGGTATACTTACTGCCATTTTTATAAAGTAAACCTATATTTACTGCAATATCCAATTGAAGTTTGTTTTCTGCAAGTATTTTAGAAAGCCCCTTATTAGAAGGCGCATACCCCAGCATGAATTCTTTTGCAATTTCTTCGTTTATACCCCTTGCTTGTAAATAATTTAAAGTATTGGCTCCTGTTTTTTTGTAGATAAACAAATTTTCATAATAATAATTCAGGGCTAATTTTAATATTCTTTTTATTTCTGCTTTTTCGGAAAATTCTTGATTATCCTGATTATTATTCCTGTAATGGGTAATATTGCTATATTGTTTAAAATTATTTTGCGTCCAATCATCTGCCTCAGCAATATTATATTTTTCTTTAAGATAGTTTATCGTCTCTCCAAAAGATTCTCCTTTAATATCCATCAAAAAATTAATTACATTTCCGCCCTTGCCGCAGCCAAAGCAATAAAAAAGACCTTTTTCTGCGTCAATATTAAATGACGGTGTCTTTTCGGAATGAAACGGGCACAGTCCTGAAAAGCGCCTGCCTACCTTTTTTAATTTAACATAAGCGGAAACTTCGTCGTAAATATTCACGGAATCTAATATTGTCTGTATATCTGAGCTCATATTACGGGGTTAAAGAAAATAATAAGATTTATATATGCTTAAGATATGAAGTTATAACATTTCCTGCGCTGTAAAAATAAGGCAGCACCGCATAACTTTTTAACTTTTTTAAGGAACTGTAATTATTTTTAACTAAGGGCAATGAAAAAAGAAAAAATATAACGAGGCTAAGTATTATAAAAACTTTGATTCCTGCAAAAAAAAACCGCCTATTTTATTAACAAAACCAAGCATTAATATATCAAGCAGTTTGGTAATCAAAAAAGAAATTACTGCAAATATTAAACTTACTATAATAAAAACCGAAACAAATATTATTATCTCCTTTACCTCATAATTTTTGATATTATTAATAAAACCAAAATAGGCAAGATGAAATTTACTGAAATTTTCTGCTGCATAGTACCCTGCAAAAAAAGCCGCAGCCAATCCGACTAGCGATAGAACCTCTTTCGCAAATCCTCTAAAAAAGCCGCGAACCATTGCGGCAAGCATTATAATCAAAATTATAATATTTATATACATAAGCAATTAATAATATACAAACAATAATTAATATACTGTATAAATTTATATAATAAAAATTGATACAAATTTATACAGTATATAATTATTATAATATACAAAACCGATGGATATCATTTTTTTCAAAATTATAAATCGGATAAATTAATAATTATAGCGATTTTTTTTAGAATTTCGCTTTCTTGCCGCCGCAGCTTTTTTCTTTTTTTTAACGCTGGGCTTTTCGTAATGTTCTCTTTTTCTGATTTCAGAAAGGATTCCTGCTCTTTCGCAGGATTTTTTAAAACGTCTTAATGCACTTTCAAATGATTCATTGTCCTTTATTTTTACGATTGACAAAAGTAGACTCGCCTCCTTTTTATAAGAGCACTCTTCATTATATATTATAGTTCTATTTATAGTATCTAACAATTAATAGGTGTTTGTCAACTACAATCTTTAACTTTAATTCTGCAATAGAAAATATTTATGCATTTCTTTGCTCGGTTAAGCAAAATATATATAAGGAAAAGGTGTCTGTGACACCTTTTCTGAAAAAATTAATCTGACACCTTTTTCCGCTTTAATTTTTATATATTTCTTGAATTTTTCTCGTCGATCCCCGACACCCCTTCTCTTTTTTTTAATTCTAGTATTATATTTTTTATGTCAATATCTAAATAAACCAGAAGTACCATATAAAAAAAAAGTAAATCGGCAGCTTCATAAATAGCGTCATGTTTTTCTTTATTAAAACCTGCGATAATTAATTCGAGGGATTCTTCCTGTAATTTTTTGCCTATTTTTTCTAAACCTGAATTTACAAGCTTTGCAACATACGATTTTTCAGGATCCGATGTTTTCCTGCTTTTAATCAAATCAAATATTAATTTTAGCGAATAAAAAATTTTACCGTCAAATTCGATATCTTTTGCGCTTTCCGCATTTTTATGCATTGCGTCCGAATCCGTACCGTTTTTATCCTGTATATTTTTAACCTCACTATTGCCGAAATTTATCAGGCTATTATCTAATTTTGAAAAAAAACATGTCTTGTGTCCGGTATGGCATGCATCGCCTATTTGTATAATTTTCAAAAGAATGGAGTCGTTATCGCAATCATAGAATATTTCCTGCACTTTTTGAATATGTCCTGAAGTTTCCCCTTTTTTCCATAATTGTTTACGCGAACGTGAATAGTAATGAGCATAGCCTGTTTCTAATGTTTTATTAAGCGCTTCATCGTCCATAAATGCAAGCATAAGAACTTCTTTTGAATAATAATCCTGAACAACGGCGGGTATAAGTCCGTCTAATTTTGAAAAATCGATAGAATGAATAAAATCATTTTTTTCGCTCATCATATTAATTTAGTTAATTTCAATATTTAATTTAAGTATTTATTTGAACTATTCGTTGATTAAATGCTGTGAAATAAATCACACATTATTTGTTTAAATCCTTACGTCTATACCTTTTGTTCTGAGATAGTTTTTGATAGCCGTAATATTAGTTTCTTTATAATGGAAAATTGATGCGGCGAGAGCGGCGCTCGCAAGCCCTTCATTAAAAACATTTTCGAAATCCTCGGCACAGCTTGCTCCGCCGGATGCTATTACCGGAATTTTAACATTTTGGGCTACAAGATTAGTCAGTTTTATATCATACCCTTTTTTAGTACCGTCCATATCCATGCTTGTAAGCAAAATCTCCCCTGCGCCTCTATTATAGACTTCTTTTGACCAGACTATTGCATCAATGTTCGTATTTTTCCTGCCTCCATGCGTAAAAACGCAATATCTGCCGTCTATATTTTTTACATCTAACGCAATTATTATGGTAGAAGAGCCAAACTTTTTAGCAGCTTCGTCAATTAAATCCGGATTTAAAACTGCCGAAGTATTAATAGATATTTTATCCGCTCCGCTGTTTAAAAGATTCCTTATGTCATTTATGTCCGATATACCGCCGCCAACACTAAATGGAATAAAAATGTTTTTTGAAATCTCTTTTACTAATTCTATCAATGTTTTTCTCTTCTCAAACGAGGCTGTAATATCAAGAAACATTAGCTCGTCAGCAAGGTCGTCATTGTAAGAGACTGCAAGTTCGACTGGATCGCCTGCCGATTTGACAGATTCAAAATTTATACCTTTTACAACTTTATTGTCTTTAATATCAAGACACGGAATAATTCTTTTTGCTAACATTTTTGTTTATGTTTATAATAATTATTTATTTATTGCAGTTATTGCAGCGTTTTAATGGCTTCTTCTAAATTAAGCCTATCGTCATATAGCGCTTTTCCTGTTATTATACCGAGCATGTTGTCTAAATATAAATCCCTCAGCAGTCTGATGTCGCCAATGCCGGATACTCCTCCTGAAGCTATAAACTTAATATTATTAATAGCGCTATCGTCATTATTATCGGCATTGCATAGACTGCTATCAGTATTATTGCTTATTTTCTGTATATCTCTGCATATAGACGAACATTCTTTTATAAAATCAATATTCGGTCCTTTGAGCATTCCGTCTCTGTTAATATCGGTAAAAATAAACTGGTTAACGCCATAATTATTATACAGATTATCCACGGCATCATAAAAGTCTACCTCTATTTTTTCCGTCCAGCCGGATAACGCAATTTTTTTATTAAACAAATCAAGACCTGCAATTATTTTTCCCTTGTATTTTTCTAAAGATTTTAAAATACCGCCGATGTTTTTAAAAAGAATAGATCCGAGAATAACATACGAAGCACCTGCATTAAAATAATTTTCTATTGTTTCGTCGTCCCTTATTCCTCCGCCGATTTCAACAGGAATATTAACAGATTTGATAATATCATTAATTATATCGAAATTTTCCGGATTTCCTGATTTTGCGCCGTCAAGATCAACTACATGAAGCCTTTTAGCGCCTTGACTCTGCCAATTTAAAGCGGCTTCCAACGGCGTCAATTTATAATTTTTTTTATCTTTATAATCTCCCTTTGCAAGCCTTACACATTCTGAGCCTAAAATATCTACAGCCGGTATAATCATCATATGCGTTTTTATACTTTTATATAATTTTATAATTTTTATTTATAATTTATCCTTTAATCCTGCAATTATCAGGGCAAAGGTATCAGATTAATTTTTTGCAAATATTTTCTCTGTAAGTTAAATGTTTCGTATGAAAAAAAAATAAATCTGATACATTTCTCTTATGATGAAAGTTTTATGCTAAAAATGACTAATCAGTAGTAAAAACTAAGACACAAAATTTTTTAGCAATGTCAGTCCGGCATCATGACTCTTTTCAGGATGAAACTGGCACGCAAAAATATTGTCCTTTTTTACGCATGCCGTAAATGTTTCGTAATAGAAACAAGAAGCAGCCGTAATAGTATCATCATCGGGTTTGCAATAATAAGAATGCAGAAAATAAAAAAAACTATTATTTTCTATATGTTGAAATTCTTTTATTCCGTTTTTTTTTATATTAATATCATTCCAGCCGACATGCGGAATAATCGGAACGATATCACTATTAAATTTAATCACTTTGCCTTTCAATATCCCAAGTCCTTCCGCATTCCCAAATTCTTCAGAATGTTCAAATAAAAGCTGCATACCCAGACATATTCCAAGAAATGAAACAGAGTTATGATTTAATACCGCATCTTTAATAGGCTGTATTAAATCTTTATTTTTAAGTTCTTTCATAGCATCTTTAAATCCTCCTACTCCGGGAAGCACGAGATGCGTAGCCTTTTCTATTTCATGAAAATCATGGGTAATAGTGGAATCAAAACCTATCTTATTAAATGAATTTTTTACATTATTAAGATTGCCCATGCCATAATCTACAATAACTATTTTAATAGCTTTATTTATCATATTTATATATTAAATTAATATCTTTTATCTGCTATATAATATTTATATATTGCGTTTGAAATAGCATCCGCAATTAATTGTCTGAATGTTGCAGAAGCAAGCAGATGCTCCTCTAAAGGATTAGATATATAAGCATATTCTATTAATACCGCCGGCATTGTCGTAAATCTTATTACATATAAATCGTCCATTACCGTGCCGTCATTTTTAAGTTTCAAATGTTTAGACACATAATGATTTAAAAATTTTGCAAAAGGATACGAATCTTTATGAAAATAATAAGTAGTAGTTCCGTATAGATATGGAACTATCGCCGAATTGCAATATAAGCCTATAAAAAGATTGGCTCCGCTGTTATTAGCCTCATTTACACGCTGCTGCAAGCTGACGTTGACGTTTGAGGTTCTGTCTATCTCGGTTTTTATACCCTTTGCGTTTAATAGTTTTTGAAGTTTTAAAGCAACGCTTAAATTAACAAAAGCTTCAGGCAAACCCATTGGTCCAACCCCTCCAGGATCTGTTCCTCCATGACCGGCATCAATGAAAACATTAAATACAGGTTTCTGCCGATTATATTTCTTAAGCTGCGGGGCTATATTGCTGAATGTTTCTATCTTGCCGGTTCCGTAAACAACGGTATCATATTTATTGTTGCCGATGAAAATAGTTTTTACGGGCAGTCTTTCAAGTAATTTCTCCTTTGCTACAATATGCACGACATAAGGATTTACAGCAAATTGGGCGAACAAAACATCATCAATGTCCCCAAAAGGAATACTTCTTCTGCCGGCATTTCCATAAAGAACCGCATGTCCAAACGCTACAATAAAAAAGTTATCCTGTTCTTTTTTAAATAAGTAACCTTTGTAAAACGGTTTTCCAATAGTATAAACGTTAATGGTACTATTTTGATAATTAACGTAAACGGACGTTATTTTGGTTAAATTGCGGTCTGCGGTATAGGCATTTGCAATGTTTGTAAACAATAGAATGCCGTTTAAAGAAAAAAACAGCAGCAATACCGCACGTAAATAAAAATTATTCGCTAAATACTGAAAAATATCAAAAAAAGAATAAGCTCTTAATCTTATCTTGTCCTTTGACTTATCTTTTAATATTAAATACATAACATAATTTTTTAATTAAATTATTCCTTTCGTCGAAAGAATATTATTCCTTCCTGTCTTGCTTAATGCATCAGAAATACTTACGGCGCAAGATTTAAAAACTGCTTCCGTTATATGATGATAATTGTTGCCGTACATAACATTAATATGCAGATTAATTAAAGCGTTTTTACAGAGAGCTTCAAAAAATATATTTACATAATCATAGAAAAAAATCTCTGCAACTAATTCATTATACACCAATTCTGAATCAAGCAACCCTATTTTTAATTTTTTGCCGTAGTTAATTGATTTGTCAGATTGCATAGAATCGGAATTATTAATTGAATCTGTTTTTTGTGTTGAATGCTTAGATCTTACATAGGACATGTTTTGCCTATTAATAAATTTACCTACCAGCCTTTCTGTGCTTTTTCTCTTAAATAGATTAAATCCGTTTGATAAATCATCAAAACCGTTATTATTATATTTACATATAGATAACTGCGCTTTTTTACTTTTTATATTATAATTGGAGCAAGCGCTTTTATTATTATCATTATTATAATAATGATAAATAAAATAAGCTCTGCCGCTAAAATCAACGGTAGTCTGAACTAAAGCCTCATCCATAGGAACAGAGGCAAATCCGTACCTTTTTATACCTTTCTTTTCTCCGGCAAGTTTATTGATAGCCTGCCCTATAACAATTCCGGTATCTTCTATTAAGTGATGCAAATCTATTTCGGTATCGCCTTTCGCATGCAGATTAACATCAAAATTGGAATGTTTCGCCAGCTGTTCCAGCATGTGGTTAAAAAATGGAATGCCGGTATCTATAACATATTCACCATTTCCGTCAATATTTAAATATAGCTCTATATCTGTTTCTTTAGTCTTTCTTTGAAACCTATCTTTTCTTAACTCTTTATTTTTTAATTGTTCGTCTCTATACATTTTTACTATATACTTTAGTTATTTAACAGTAATTATTTTGTTGAGTCGAATTCTTTGAAGTATTCAATTATTTTATCATTTTCCGATGGAAGACCTACCGTTATTCTGTAAAAATTTTCAAACCGTCCTGTAAAATTTCTTATAGCTACATTATGTTTTTTTAGAAAAGCGTCAAACGCAGATTTAATCTTTTCATCTATTAAGCCAAAAAAAATAAAATTGGCATCTGATTTATAGACGTTAATAAAATTTAGCTTTTTTAGTTTTAAAAATAATTTATCGCGTTGAACAACGGTTTTGTGAATATTTTTTTCAAAAAATATGTAATTATTTAAAAAGAACTCTATGGAAGCAAGCGTCAATGAGTTTATGTTATACGGAAGTTTAATTTTTTTAAACTCGTTTATTAATTTATCTCCTGCAAAAAGCATCCCAAATCTTAATCCTGCCAATCCTATTTTAGAAAATGTTTTCAATACTATTAAATTTTCGTATTTATTTAAATATTTAATAAATGATTCTTTATCTGAAAACATTAAATATGCTTCATCTATAACGACAATATTATTTTTGCCGTCAAGAAGATTGAGCAGTATATCGCTGCTGAAATGATTTCCCGTAGGATTATTAGGATAGGCGAAAAAATAAATATTTTTCTGCCCGCCGCTATTTTCTGTTTTTTCATCATCATAGCAATTTAAGCGTTTTTCACAAGCAGTATCTGCTGCGCCTTGATTAAGTATGTCAGGCGGCAATTCAAAAAAATCTTCAAGCAGATTAATATTATTAACTTTTAGATCATTGTATTTTGCAATAATCTCATACATTGAAAATGTAGGATAAGGAATATTGACGATAATATCTTTTTTTAAACTTGCCAAAATTATGGAAATAAGTTCGTCAGAACCGTTTCCAAAAATAAAATTATCAGACCTTGCGCTATAATGATTTTCCAGCAGTCTGATTAGCCTTTTATTACCCGAATCCGGATATAAATTGATTAGTGTTCCTTTAATAAAATCAGCGTATTTTTTTTTTAAACTTTTATTTAAAGTATAATTAGATTCATTGGCGTCTAATTTCAGTAAATTGTAGTCCTGTTCAATCTCAACCGGCATATACGGCTTGAGATTAATTACGCTTTCTTTAATGAAATTATCTATTTTCATAAAATAATTAATTACCGTTTTTAAAAATTAATATAACATTACTAATCATTTCGCCGGCGCGTACGCATAAGCACCGAATTGCCGTGAGCTCCCAACCCTTCAATATCGGAAAAAAACTTTATATCTTTTGCATTTTTATTTAAAAAATTTTCGGTTGAAAAAATAACGCTTGTTCTTTTCAAAAACGATACAGTATCGAGCGGCGAAAAGAATCTTGCAGTTCCTCCGGTCGGCAAAACATGACTTGGTCCCGCAATGTAATCGCCTATTGCTTCAGGAGTATTTTCTCCAAGAAATACGGCACCGGCATTTTTTATTAAAAACAATTTTTCAAACGGTTCTTTTATGTACAATTCTAAATGTTCAGGCACTAAATCATTAGCAATACCGATAGACTCGTTTACAGAACCGGTTAAAACCAAAGAACCGTTGGAATCTAAAGATTTCTCTATAATTTTTTTTCTATCTTCTTTTGGTATCAGTTTTTCTAAAGATTTTTTAACATTTTCAATCAAATCAAAAGAATTTGTGATAAGTGTAGAAACAGCCATTTCATCATGTTCTGCCTGTGACATTAAATCAATCGCCGCTTTGTCCGGATTTGCAAATTCATCGCATATCACCGTAATTTCGCTTGGACCGGCTATCATATCTATATCTACATCTCCGTAAACCATTTTTTTGGCAGTTGCAACATATATATTGCCGGGTCCGACAATTTTATCGACCGCACTGATAGTTTCAGTTCCATAAGCCAGCGCAAATATAGCCTGCGGTCCTCCTATCCTGTATATTTTATCTACGCCGCATAAAACGGCGGCAGCGATAACATAATTGTTTAATTTGTCGGAAGGAGGCGTAACCATGAACAATTCTTTGACTCCTGCAGCTTTTGCAGGTATAGCGTTCATAATCACCGAAGAAGGGTAGCTTGCTTTCCCTCCCGGAACATATATTCCAACCCGCTGCAGCGGCGCAATCAATTGCCCTGTAATAATCCCCGAAGGGGAAATATTTTCATTTATTTTATAGGCATTGAGATTAGATTTAAGACGCTCTTTAAAATTTTCTTCGTATTCTTCAGTGTTTTCTCCATTGTCAAAAGAAAACCATGTTTTTATTTTTTGCTTTGAGTGATAGTCAAAAACTCTTTTGATTGTTTTTTCTAATATTTTTCGTTCATCAGCGGATAAAAAATCTAACGCATTTTTTTTATCTTTTTCATTTATTGCAAATTCAGCCGGGTCTATTTGTACATTATCAAATTTTGCCGTATAAAAAGATAGAGCATTATCTTTTTCTTCTATAATTTTGTTACGCATAATTTCTAAATCATGCTGAATATTCACGCTAAAACTTAATTGAAGTTTCCTTCTTTCAAAAATAAATGATTTAAAATTATCCTTTTTGGCGTCAAAAAATTTCATTTTATATTTTATATATAATATATGATATTCTTAAAGTTCTATATTTTTATATTTTATGCTTTTATATTTTGATTTATTCTCATTATAATATTATGTATTTCTTTGGGGTTTGTTTTTAAGCTTGCCCTATTGACGATTAAACGGGATGTTATAAGGGCTATTTCTTCAATAAGCAAAAGATTGTTTTGCCTCAGAGTTTCACCGGTAGATACAAGATCCACTATGACCTCGCAAAGTCCGGTTAAAGGAGCCAGTTCAATATTTCCGTATAGTTTGACTATCTGAACGCTTATACCTTTTTTTTTAAAAAAATCTTTTGTTATGTTTACATATTTTGTTGCCACTCTTATATTGTTTGACAGATATAATGCAGTCCGAATATTATTCGTTTCATTACCGTTGATTGCTTTTTTTTCATTTTTGTCCGATTGTCCTAAAACTGCTGCATCCGCACCGGCAATATTGCCAAAATTTATTGATTTATGCACAGCAACTGCTATCTTGCATTTACCAATGCCCAAGTCAAGAGGTTCGTAAACATTTTTAAATTTCTCAAGCAAAATGTCTTTTCCCGCTACTCCGATATCCGCCGCACCATACTCAACAAACGTAGGAACATCCCATGGTTTGACTATTAATAACTTTGCATTATCATCTTCATAATTAAATATTAATTTTCGAGAATTATAATCTTCATCGGAATGTTTAATGAACCCTGATTTTCTTAATAAATCAAGGGCACTTTCAAGTACGCGTCCTTTCGGAATTGCAATCCTCACCTTTTCTTTCATTTATTTAATTCCCGATGCTATTGATTGATTTGATAAATATTCATCATTATAATCCGCCGTGTTTGAATCATCTGTTCTTGAAATAATAGCGCCTAAACCGGATAATTTTTTTTCCATAGCCTCATATCCTCTGTCTAAATGATATATTCTCGATATAGAAGTATAATCCTTGGACGAAGCCAGCCCTGCCAGAACTAACGATGCGCTTGCTCTCAAATCCGTCGCCATAACTTCAGTTCCCGACAAAGCGCTTGTTCCTTTTACTATAGCAAAATTACCGCATACTTTTATATCGGCTCCAAGCCTTCTCAGTTCAGCTACGTGCATAAATCTATTTTCAAAAATATTTTCGGTTATAACACACAATCCTCCTGCAATAGACATAAGCGCCATCATTTGAGCCTGCATATCCGTGGGAAAATAAGGAAAAGGAGCAGTTGAAATATCAACGCTTTTAATCGTTTTAGGTCCTTTTACCCTTACCGAAGAAGTTGAAACAACGTTTATTTTTACACCTGCTTCGGTTAATTTATCTATAATTGCGCCCATATGATTCAGATTAACGTTCTTCACTATAATATCGCCTTGCGTTATAGCCGAAGCAACCATATAGGTACCCGCTTCAATTCTGTCTGAAACAATATAATGGCTTAATTTATTCAGCTTTTTAACTCCTTTGATGACTATAACGGACGGTTCGACTCTTTTAATATTTGCTCCGCCGTTGCATAAAGCAAGAATTAAATCGTCTATCTCAGGCTCTCTTGCTGCATTTTTTATAACAGTAGTGCCTTCCGCAAGCGTTGCCGCCATAATAATGTTTTCCGTTCCTGTAACAGAAGGTATCGGAAAAATAATTTCAGCGCCTTTAAGTTTTCCGGCAGTAGCCTCAACATATCCATGTTCCATCTTAATAGTGGCGCCGAGAGCCCTAAGCGCCTGCAAATGGAAATCGATAGGTCTCGCTCCGATAGCGCATCCGCCCGGAAGCGACACTCTGGCTTTTTTGTATTTAGCAAGCAGCGGTCCAAGAACAAGAACCGAAGCCCTCATAGTTTTCACAAGGTCATATGGTGCATCAAAGTTGTTAATGGTCGAGGTATTTATAGATAATTTTCCGTCGTCCGAATCTTTTACCTCGGCATTAAGACTGACAAGAAGTTTCTTAATAGTAGCTATATCCTGAAGATTTGGAACATTACACAGTTCATTGTCGGAATCGTCAAACATAATAGATGATGCAATAATAGGTAATGCAGCGTTCTTCGAACCGCTTATAGATACTTCACCCCTTAAAGGGATACCGCCTTCAATTATCATTTTTTCCATAATTAATCTTTGCCACCCTTTCTTTTCCTGACAGGTCTTTTATAAAATTGATTGTTATATTGATTGGATTGTTTTTATTACCTTTTGTATTTATTTTATATTTATAATCTTCGCAACTATTATTATATTTATTATCTTTACCGTAAAATGTCAATTCATAAATTTTTTTTATTTCTTCTTTATATCTGTGATCTATTTCTAATAATAAACAAAATTCTCTATCTGTTAAATTACTATTAACCGAATTTTCTATTGCCGAAGAAAACAATTCGAATATTTTCCTGTAAAATTTAAGCCCGTCAATACCTCCGTCAAGAGCTGCACAAGGTTCGTAATTTTTAACTTCATCGCTGAGAAAACCGACATCAGACGATATTATATAAGGCGGATTTGATATTATAATATCAAAATTGTAAAAATCGGTACTATATTTTTTACTAGATTCATTATACCAGCATATATTTGGATTTAAAATATTAAAATACGTTAATTTAATTTTATTTTCTACATTATTTAATACTGCATTTTTTTTTGCAACATTTAAAGCCTTACAGCTATTATCGGCTGCAAATATTTCAATATTTGAATATTTGTAGTTCTTGGCTATTGATACCGCAATGGCGCCTGAACCCGTGCCGATATCTATAACGCTGATGTTTTTAGCTGTATTATTTTTTATATCCGGCTCATTGTAGTTATGACGGCTATAAGAATTGGCGCTGTTTATTTTTTTATTATTTAATCTATAAACTTCTTTTAAACTTTCATCAACTAAAATTTCCGTATCAGGTCTGGGTATCAGAACATTTTTATCCACAAAAAAATCTATAGAATAAAATTCTTTATTGTTAATTATATACGCGAATGGTTCTTTTTTTGCCCTTCTTTCGATATAACCGTTAAAAATATTCAGCTTGTCTTCAGTTATTTTATTTTCATAGTTTACAATAATTCTTTCAATAGAAACGTTCAAAGCATAACTCATAAGAAGCAAGGATTCTTTAAAACAATCAAGAATCTCGTTATTGTTTTCTTTTAAATATTCAGAACCGGCTTTAATTGTTTCAAAAATAGTAAAATTATTTGATTTCAAGAGACTTTTGTGACTCAAAATATTTTGACAGAGGAATTAGCAGCTCGTCAAGATTTCCTTCCATAATGTAATTAAGTTTATGAAGTGTTATTCCTGCCCTATGGTCTGTAATTCTGCCCTGTGAAAAATTATATGTTCTTATTTTTTCGCTTCTGTCTCCGCTTCCTACCATATTTTTTCTATTTTTGGCTTCAATAGATTTTTTATCGGCTTCTAATCTGCTTAATAATCGAGATCTTAATATTCTTAAAGCTTTAGCCTTATTTTTATGCTGCGATTTTTCATCCTGGCATGTGACAACAAGATTAGTAGGCAAGTGCGTTATCCTGACTGCAGAATCGGTCGTGTTGACGCTCTGCCCGCCATGTCCGGTTGACCTGTAAACATCTATCCTTAAATCTTCGGAAGCTATTTTAAGGTCTATCTCTTCCGGCTCCAGCATAACTGCGATTGTAGCAGCTGAAGTATGTACTCTTCCCTGAGTTTCAGTTGCAGGAATTCTTTGCACCCTATGCACGCCGCTTTCGTATTTTAAAAGTCTGAAAACATCTTTGCCTTTTACTGATATTACAGCTTCTTTAAGCCCTCCGGATGCGGAATAGCTCGAAGAAATAAGTTCAAAATTGAAATTTTTTATTATCGCATATTTATTATACATTTTATATAAATCCAGAGCAAAAAGCGCAGCTTCTTCCCCGCCTGTAGCCGCTCTTATCTCCAAAAGTATATCCTTGTCGGCATCGGCATCTTTAGGATAAAAATATTCTTTTATTGATTCTGAAGCTTTATTTGCTTTAGCCTGCAGATCGTTAATCTCATGTATCTCCATGGCTAAAAGTTCGCTATCCGATTCTTTTTTTTTAAGCCTTTGAAGTTCTTCTATGTCAGAAAGTATTTTATTGTATTCATCGAAAGTATCGGTGACCCTCTTTATTGCGTTATATCTTTTAATAGGTTCTTTAGCTGATTCATTAAAACCGTCTTTGCTGATTTCTTGAATATTTTCATTAAGATTTTTAGCCTCTTCTTTAAGTTCTTTACACTTTTGCACTATAGCATCTTCAAGTTTTACAAAAGGCAGCTCATTATCATTTTTATAATTATTCTGTTCGATTAAATCTTCCATTATGCTAAACCCTTCATCCATTCTTTTTTAATTTCTAAAGGTCTGCCGCAGCTAAACTCTCCTTCTGAGCAGCCGCTTCTGACGCAAGACGGTCCTGCGTTCTGGAAAATAGACGGAGCTATCGGATAAACAAGTTTAAAAATTTCCTTAGCAAGATTTCTTATCTCCCACTGTGCTCTTTCGCATCCTCTCAATTTAAAAAAATGCAGCAGCTCTCTTGCGTTCATAGTAAAACTTAATTGTGTTTGTGCGGCATTAGGCAAAATGTACCTTGCATCTTCGGCGGGAATGCCGTTTTCTAAAAAAAACCCGTACAAAGAATAAATTTCCCCGACTAAATTGTTAAATTTATCTAAAAATTCTTTATTTTTAGATATAGATTCAGGAATAACTATCTGCGGATTAATTTCTTTGACATACCTCTGACTTCTCTGGGAATACGAGGCAATTCTGTGCCTTACTAACTGATGCGAAGCGCTTCTGGATAGTTTATCTACTATAAAAGTAAAATTAGCATGTTCAAGCACTGATTCGTGTCCTGAAGTTCTAATTTTTTTTATTAACTTTCTCGCTTTTTCTAAACCGTTTTCAGCTTCTTTAAAATCACACTCTATTTTTGTTATATCTGAGGCGCTGTAACACAGCCTTGCAGCTATTGCAACAGTAATTTCAGGATTAGTCGTATAATTTATTAGTTTAACCATCTATCTCGCTATCTCGCTAGCTATCTCGGTCTGTTAGCCGATTTATCGGCAGCTGTTAATTAAGTAAATTAATTGGAACAAATTAAGACAAAACACGTAAGATAAAGTAAACTTTTTTTTCCGCAGTTCCTGCTGAGATATTTTTTTACGGATAATGCTTAAAAACCATCCCGCCTTTTACCCAGTATGCGGCGTGCGTTTTCACCTAGCGGGACCAGACATTTCAGGCGAATAAGCTAAAATTACTTTATTTCTTTTTTTCTATATTATACTTTTTATTAAACTTTTCTATTCTGCCTGCGCTATCGACAAATTTTTGTTTGCCGGTATAAAACGGGTGGCACTGGGAGCAAATGTCTATATGAATTTCTTTTACAGTGCTTCCGGTAACAAATTCATTTCCGCATGCACATCTTACTTTTGTTTCAAGATATTCCGGATGGATTCCTTTTTTCATTTCTGTTTGATACCTCTTTTTGAAATTTAATTTTTATGAAAAACTTTTATAAAAAACAAATATTAATTATTAAGATGTTAATTATATAATTTTAATAAATAACTTTCAACTTTTTTTATATCGGCAGGTATATCAACAGGTATCGTTGAAATACCGACCGTTCTTACCTTAATTTTATAACCGTTTTCAATTGCTCTCAACTGTTCAAGCATTTCTTTCTGTTCTAAATATGATGGCGGCAATAATCCGAAAGTTCTGAGAAAATCTTTTCTGTACCCGTAAAAACCTAAATGCTTAAATCCGAACGGTTTTTTGCTCTCTTTATTATTTTTATCTTCTAATTTGCTTATATTGTTATCTATTAAATTAAATTTTAAATCGTAGCGGTTTCTGTCAAAGGGTATAGGACTTCTTGAAAAATAAATTCCATAGTCGCTATTATCCGTCACAACTTTTACGCTATTAATATCCATAAATTCTTCAAATGAATAAATAGGGGTTTTAACGCTTGTAAAAACTATGTTTTCATCTTCTTTAAAAGGTTCTATCAAGGCATCTATTATTTCATTGTTAACCAAAGGTTCGTCGCCCTGAATATTTAATATAATATCGGCATCAAGATTTTCGGATGCCTCAATTATTCTGTCGGTACCCGATGCATGAGTATCTTTAGTCATAACAGCATTGCCTCCAAAGTTGATAACTGCATCAAAAACTCTTTTATCTTCGGTAGCAACAATTATTTCAGATATTACGGCAGATTTAGACACGCCTTCCCATACGTGCTGTATCATAGGTTTGCCCATAATTTTCGCGAGGGGCTTCCCTTCAAATCTTGTAGAAGCAAACCTTGCAGGTATTAAAGCTACTATTTTCATTTATTTTTCCTCCTTTTTATTTATCCTCTTTTGGTAATATATATATCCTTGCCGTACTTTGCAATAACTTTCGCAAAAGTATATGCTTTATTTAAACTGTTGAATCTTCCTAACACCACGCAATAATAAGCGGTATTGCGCACAGTTTTTATTATAATATGCACACCAGGCACTAGCTTCGCAATTTCTTTTTCTTTATTGACAGCCTTAACTCTGGATGTATAAGCTGCAAATTGAAGCGTATACCCAGTGAGAGGCGGAAGATACTTGGTTCCAAATCCGTTTATTTCGTTTTGTTCAATTCTTGCAGCAGAAGGATTCGGTCCTAAATATTGAATTTTGACAAGAGCCGTGCCGGGTCCGAGCATGTTTAAAGCGCGCGCTGCGGCATATGAAAGATCCATTATTCTTCCGCCGTAGTAAGGTCCTCTGTCGTTAACATACACCTCAACGCTTCTGCCGTTCTGCAAATCGGTAACATAAGCATATGTATCAAGAGGCAAAGTCCTCGAAGCAGCAGTCAAGTCGTACATATTATAAATTTGCCCGCTTGCCGTAGGTCTTCCCTGAAATCCTGGTCCATACCACGACGCTATACCTTCTTCTGTATTATGGGGCAAAAATTGCGGAGCGTAATACTGGGGAGCAGTGGCGCTTGCGTTAGGTTGGGAATAAGAGCCTCCGATTATATACGGAACGCAGCCTGATAAAAAAAATGATGCAAAAACCATGCTGAATACTAGCACTGCGCCTATTTTTGCCGCTTTAAATTTTTTTAGCGGATTACTTTGCAACGACAACTTTTTTAATGACATTGTATATCATATATATTTACATTATATTAATCAACGGCACAAACATAAAATTATAATTTGGAAACATTTTGATTTTAGCGATATAGCCTGAACTTAATATTTTATATTAGCACAATATATATTAATTGTTAATTAATTAAAAACATTTTTTGCTTTTAATTTAGAGGAATAATAGAATGATTGCAAACTGTAATTAAAAACATAGTTGATTAAAAACATTTTTTGCTTCATGATTGATTATATATAATTATGTGCTATCATATATATCATATATACGTTTACTGTATTAATAATATACGGCTATAAACCTATGTATACCGTAAACAATTAAAATAACTCATAGCTGTAATAGGATAAGAAAAGACGTCGCATAGTTCCATGAAATTAAAATTTAATAACAAAAAAAATAAATAATTATTAAGGAGGTAAAAATGCTGGTAGTTACGTCTGAAAATATCCCGGGTTATAAAATTACCGAAGTAAAAGGGCTTGTGCAGGGAGCATCAATCAAATCAAGAACAGTGTTCGGCAACATGTTCGGAAATCTGAAGGCAATGTTTGGCGGAAATCAGGACGGATACATAAAATTGGTAATTCAGACAAGGGATGAGGCGATTCAGACAATGGTTCAGGAAGCGCAAAACCTCAACGCAACCGCCGTCACGATGATGCGTTTCGACAGCAACGAGTTTGATTCAGGGCAGGGTCAGTCAATGAGCGAAGTAGTTGCTTACGGCACTGCAGTAGTGGCAGAAAAGATTTAGCCATTTCGACAGACAATTTTTATTATAAACAGACATTATTTTTTATTATATTCATCAGAATCAGACATCATCGTTTAGGCATCGACAAAAAAAATTCAGTACTTGCCGTAAAGGCAATAAATAATTTGACATAAATTAAATTATAATATATAATCCTAAAACGATATATAGTTTACTATAGTCGGTTTATTATTTTATTATTTTAATTTAATAATTAATATTATTGCTCTTTTAAATTTAAAAAATAATTTTGATATTTCTTATCAAGAGCGGTGAAGGGACGGGCCCGTTTGAAACCGCAGCAACCGAAAATGTGAAAGTTAAATTTCGGTGCTAATTCCCGCAGGGATGTGGCGTTTGTACATATAACGTCATAATAACATCGTCGGATTAAACTAATGATTATACCTGGAAGATAAGAAGATAAGCGTTAAAAGCCTTTTCTTCATATTTTACCGGAAGAAGAGGCTTTTTTTTTGCTGTATTTTTTATTATTTTATAAAAATCTATAATTCTAATTAAATCAATTAAAAAATTAGTTAAGGTTACTAAATAAATTAAATAAATCAAGTTAAATAAAATAACATATATATATTTATATTCATACAAGGAGACAAAATGTTTGTAAAAGGATTAAAATGCAGGGAATGCGGCAAGGAATATCCTGATAGCGCTCTTTATGTCTGTGATTATTGCTTTGGTCCATTAGAGGTGGATTACGATTACGATAAAATCAAAAAAAATATAAGCGTCGAGAAAATTAAGTCAAGACAGCCGAATATGTGGAGATACAGAGAATTGCTTCCCATTAAAGGCGATATAGAAATAGGCAAAGATGTAGGTTTTACCCCTTTAGTTAAGGCGGATAATCTTGCCAAAGTTTTAGGGGTTAAACATTTATACATAAAAAATGATGCAGTCAACTTTCCAACCCTTTCTTTTAAAGATAGAGTCGTTTCCGTTGCTATAGCCAAAGCAAAAGAATTTGGTTTTAAGGTAATTGCGTGCGCCTCAACCGGGAATCTTGCAAATGCGACTGCAGCATGTTCCGCCGCTTCCGGTTTCGAATGTTTTGTGTTTATTCCATCAAATTTAGAAACAGGCAAGGTCCTCGGAACGTTAATATACGGCACTAATTTAGTCAAAATTGAAGGAAGTTATGATAAAGTCAATAGACTGTGCACTGAAATTGCAGGCAAGCATAACTGGGCATTTGTAAATATAAACTTAAGACCTTACTATGCAGAAGGTTCCAAAACTCTTACTTTTGAAATGCTTGAACAATTGGGTTTTAAATCTCCGGATAACGTTGTCGTTCCAATGGCTGGAGGTTCGCTCATTACAAAAGTCGGAAAATCAATTGAAGAATTTGAATACTGCGGATTAATAGAAAAACATAATACTAAAATTTTCGGAGCACAGGCTACCGGATGCAATCCTATTACTTCGACGGTAAAAGAGAAAAGAGAATTTATTAAACCTGTAAAAACACCGGATACCATTGCAAAATCTCTTGCAATAGGCAATCCTGCCGACGGTTATTACGCTGCAGACTTAATGCATAAAAGCGGCGGGTTCGGTGAAGACGCTACGGACGATGAAATAGTGGAAGGAATGAAACTGCTTGCGTCTACCGAGGGTATATTTACAGAAACAGCCGGAGGTGTCACAGTAGCGGTTGCTAAAAAGCTTATTGAAAAGGGGTATATCAATAAAAATGAAACAACGGTACTTGCAATTACAGGTAACGGTTTAAAGACATTAGAGGCGCTTAATGGCAGATTAGATGACGCGCCTGTTATAAAGCCTAATTTGGAAGAATTTGAAGACGTCCTAAAAAAAGTACGTGAAAAAGAAAAAAACAAAAAATGAAATAATAAAAAACAAATTAAACAATTTATTTAATTAATAATAGTCTGGAGGAAATATGGCTATAATTGTTAGAATACCGACGCCTTTAAGAACATTAACCGGCGGCAAATCGGAAGTTGATGCCGCGGGAACTAATATTTTAGAAATTATTAACGACCTTGAAAAAACTTATCCCGGAATAAAAGAAAGGATATGCGAAAAAAATGACCAGGTCAGAAGATTCGTCAATGTTTATTTAAACGACGAAGATATAAGATTTATAGACAATAACGATTCAAAGGTAAAAGACGGGGATACAATTTCTATAATACCTGCAATTGCCGGAGGAACTTCCGAAAAAAAAAAAATTTATTTAAATTATCCTCAGGAAGTAATTAAAGACCCGCTGATATATTTAATAGGTAAAAATTACAATGTAATAACTAACATCAGAAGTGCCAGTATTTCTAACGATATAGGCATAATCGCCCTTGAAGTCGAAGGTGAACAGGCAGATATAGAAAAAGCAATAAAATTCCTGGAATCTAAAGGCGTAAGCGTTGAGCCTATAGTATTGGATATCATTGAATAAATTAAAATTTTATTTACGTTATTTTATGAGCGGAGGTCATTTTGGATTTTACTGAAGAACAGATTAAAAGATACGCCAGGCATATAATATTGCCCGAAGTCGGCGGAGAAGGCCAGGAAAAATTATTATCTTCTAAAGTCCTTTTGATAGGCGCAGGCGGTTTAGGAGCTCCGTGCGGTTTATATCTCGGAGCAGCAGGGATAGGAACACTCGGCATAGCCGATTTTGACACTGTTGACCTTTCAAACCTGCAAAGACAGATATGGCACGGCAATAAAGACGTAGGGAGATATAAAGTCGATTCGGCAAAAGATTCTATCGAAAGGATCACCCCCGATGTCAAGGTCATAACATATAAAGAAAAAATATCTTCCGACAATATACAGGAACTCATTAAAGATTATGACGTGGTAATAGACGCTACCGATAATTTTCCGACACGGTATCTGATTAACGATGCATGCCATTTTTACGGAAAACCCCTTGTTTACGGTTCTATTTTCAGATTTGACGGACAGGCAACAGTGTTTCTGCCAGACAAAGGTCCTTGCTACAGGTGCTTATTTCCATCACCTCCGCCGGCTGGATTAGTTCCAAGCTGCCAGGAAGCCGGCGTTTTGGGAGTCTTACCTGGCGTCATCGGAGCAATACAGGCAAACGAAGCCATAAAGATAATACTTGGCGTAGGAACGACATTAAACGGCAGATTATTAATATATGATGCCTTAGATATGAAATTTACAGAAATGAAACTGAGACAAGACAGGACATGCCCGCTTTGCGGGGAAAATCCGACAGTGGTTGATCTAATAGAATATGAAGAATTATGTGAATTTAAAGCTTGATGTAATTGTGATACAGTTATCTACTTTTAACTATTTAACTGCAATTATAATTTTTTAATTTAATAAAAATATATAATAATATAAAATAAAATTTGCCGGAGAGCGTATTATAATGGCTGAATATAATAGCGAATTAGACATTAAAGGCGAAATATGCCCTTTTACTTTTGTCAGATCTAAACTTGCATTGGAAAAAATAAATCAGGGCGAAATACTGAGAATAATAGTAGATTATGAGCCCGCCATAAGAAATGTTCCCCGTTCTATGGAGGAACAGGGGCACAAGGTGATTTCCATAAATAAAATAAATGATACCGATTATGAAATAATAGTCGAAAAAAACGGTTTAAAAAAATAAATAAATCATAATGGCACAAGAAAAAAAAACTGAAAACGATTTAAAATATAAATTTAATTTTTTAAGTTTAAATATATTTAATTCTATAGGCAGAACAAATATTTGTTTATTAAATAATTTATTTAACAACTCTGATAGGTCTAAGGTTTACGCTAAAACAGAATCTCAGAATCCCGGCGGTTCGATTAAAGACAGACCTGCATTTTACATGCTGAGGGATGCGGTAAATAAAAATATTCTTAAACAAAATATGACTATAATAGATTCTTCTTCCGGCAATACCGGTATTTCCTATGCCATGATAGGTTCATTTTTAAACCTCAAAGTAAAAATATACGCCCCTTCTAATATGAGCGAAGAGCGTAAACAGCTTATAAAACTTTACGGTGCAGAATTAATTCTGACTCCTGCCGAAGAAAGTCATGACGGAGCTATAAAAAAATCTCTTGAAGAATATAAAACCGGCGGAACTGATATCTATTATATGCCTGACCAATATAACAATCCTAATAATGCCCTGTCGCATTATGAAACTACGGCAGCAGAAATTATTGAACAAACAGGCGGCAATATTGATTATTTTGTGACCGGTATAGGAACAGGCGGAACAATTCTCGGCACCGGAAAAAGATTAAAAGAATACAATAAAAATATTAAAATTATAGCGGTTATACCTGATAGTCCGATGCACGGCATAGAGGGCTGGAAATATAACTATTCATTTAATTTTAAAGGTTTTGACCATAATAATATTATAGACGATTACGTGAAAGTCGACACTGAAGGCAGTTATTTAATGCTGAAAAAGCTTATAAAAAAAGAAGGGCTTTTATGCGGTTTTTCTTCAGGCGCTAATTTATACGGGATATATAAACTTTCTCAAAAATATAATGGAAATTATGTTACGGTTTTGCCGGATACCGGTTCCAGATATTTATCAACCGTCGTCTTTAAAGATATGCTTTGACATACTCTCCATGCTTAAAGACATGGAATTCTGATATTAACAGAAAAAGGTATCTGATTTATTTTTTTGCATACAAAACATTCAATTTGCAAAGAAAATATATGCAAAAAAATAAATCAGATACCTTTTTCATTACAAGTTGTTGACTAACCGATAGCAATATGATAATATGTATTTAATATATAAATGCTAGGGGTGCCTGTATTGACTGTGCAGTTTCAATTGCACGGTTGAAGATATACATAAAAGGCTGAGATTGGATTTTATATCCGGAACCCTCTGAACCTGAATATGGACAATACCAGCGAAGGAAAGCTTATAAACTTATTTACATAACAATAGTTCAGAACAATTTTTAAATTGCATTGTGTTGTATTATTCTTATTTGTATAAACCAATTTAATCGGTATAATATAACTCATAAGAAATACAGCGGATACTGGCACTGACAATGGTTAAGTAGACAGGTTCTGAATTAATTTAAATTAAATAAATATAAAAGCGGTCCTTAAAGCTGAAATTTTCATACGGCAGCTTTAAGGGCTTTTTTTTTAACTAATTATTTAATCTTAAGCAAACAAGAACTATCGCATAATACATGATATAAATCGGTAAAATAAATAGTAAAATTTAACGGCTTCAATTATAAAAATAAATTATGCTTATTTACGTAAACGATAAAGAAATCAATTTAAATGAAAACTTAACTATAGCCCAGCTTATAGATACTCTTAATCTCAATATTAAAAGTACGGCGGCTGCAGTTAATAAAGAAATCGTACCAAAGGCTAAATATGCTGAATTTATCCTGAAAGATAAAGATAGATTGGACCTGGTAACTATCGCACCGGGCGGATAATTTAATTTAATTATAAAATAAAACATTTCACTAAATAATATCAAAGCAAAGAGGAGAATATATGGCTATAATACCCAATAATCATCTGACAACCAATTTTGAAGACAAATTAAAAATAGGCAAATATTCCTTCAAGTCGCGTTTAATAGTCGGGACGGGCAAGTATCCGGATTTTGTCACTATGCAAAAAGCAATAGAGCTTTCCGGCGCTGAAATTATAACGGTTGCAATAAGACGTATCGATTTTGAACAGAAAGAAAATATGCTATCATTTATTGACCAGGATAAATATACCCTTTTGCCGAATACCGCAGGGTGTTTTACAGCTGAAGACGCTATAAGCACGATAAGATTATCCCGCGAACTCGGCATATTTAAAACAGACCTTGTAAAATTAGAGGTCATAGGCGACCCTAAAACCCTTTATCCTGATAACGAAGAACTCTTAAAAGCAGCAAAGGTTCTGGTAAATGAAGGATTCACGGTTATGCCTTATATTATTGACGACCCTATAGTTGCAAAAAAACTTGAAGATATGGGCTGTCCGGTTGTAATGCCTCTTGCTTCGCCGATAGGCTCCGGTTTAGGAATCAGAAATCCTTATAATTTAAAAATAATAAAAGAAACCGTATCTGTTCCTGTAATAGTTGACGCAGGAGTCGGTACCGCATCCGATGCCGCAAAAACTATGGAACTGGGAGTTGACGGAATTTTAATGAATACGGCAATAGCCGGAGCTACAGATCCGCTGAATATGGCTCTTGCTATGAATTACGCCGTCAAAGCCGGGAGGCTGGCTTTTTTATCGGGGAGAATTCCAATGAAACTATACGCATCTGCTTCCACTCAAATGGAAGGAATCGTATTTTAATATAAATAAATTTTTATATTTTTTGCAATCTTAATATATAAAATATGATAAATATAAATATAAACAAATATCATAAGTTAGATAATATCTTTAATAAGATTGATAAATCTGAGCAGATAGATAGCGATGAACTTTTGAATCTGCTTGATGATAGCGAAAATTTTAACGAAATTATACAATACGCAGCTTATCTTAATAAATCTGTCAACGGCGATAACGTTTCATATGTAGTCAATAGAAATATTAATTTTACAAATATCTGCTATCTGAATTGTAAATTTTGCGGATATAAAAGAACTGTCAATTCAAAGGACTCATTTGTTTTAACAATCGATAAAATTATTGAAAAAATAAATGAAGGCTATAATATCGGCATAAATGAGGTTTGTGTTACCGGAGGCATAAATCCGGATTTTAATCCTGATTTTTATTTTAATTTAATCAAATCTATAAGAGCCGCTTTTCCGGAACTGCATATACACGCATTCTCTCCGCAGGAAATTTTTGAACTTTCTGCCAAAACAGGCTTTTCGTTTGAAAAAGTTTTTGAAATTCTAAAAGAAAACGGACTCGATTCAATGCCCGGAACAGCCGCTGAAATTTTAGCGCCTGAAACGAGAAAAGCAATATGCAAAGATAAGATATCCACGCTCCAATGGACTGAAATTATTAAAACTGCGCATAAAATGAATATAAAATCTTCGGCTACTATTCTGGTCGGACACATTGAATCAAACGCCGATATAGCTTATCATCTTTATTTAATAAGAAAAATTCAGGATTCAACAAACGGTTTTACGGAATTTATTGCTTTACCTTTTATTGCGTCAAAAACTTCATTAAAACATCAGATTCAAACTGGCATAAGCGCTGACAGTCAAAAAATACTAAAATTTTATGCTATATTAAGATTATATCTAAATAATTTTAAAAATATTCAGACAAGCTGGCCTAAAATAGGCACGGAACTTGCGGTTAAATCACTTTCATGCGGAATTAACGATTTCGGCGGAACGCTCATGGAAGAAAATATTACAAAAAGTGCAGGAGGCAATTTCGGCGAGTATCTAAGTGAAAAAGATATAATATCTCTTATAAAATCAGCCGGAAAAAATCCTATCAGGAGAGATACGCTTTATAACTATATTCAGCAATAAAAGCAATAAAAGAGGGCGGATTTATTTTATCTTTTAGCGCATATTTCATTCTGAAAGAATATGCCTTTTGTTTTATAAAACTGCACGAACAGCGCCTAATTATAAAATTCCGCCCTTTATTGCATTTCTACTTTACTATTGCTGCAAATTTTTCAATTACAAATGGCATTAATGACATGCATGAATATCGCTGCCATTTCCATGATGATTGTCATGTTCGCTGCATATATGACCTTCTTCAAAATTGTTAAATTTATTATCCTTACTGTCCTGCAGCACTTCGGAAACTAAATTTCTATTAGTTTTAAAAACATCAATTCCGCCTCTTTTAAGATTTCTTATTGCGCCTTCGCCAATACCAAAACATACAACGGCATCGACATTTTTATCTGCAATAACACCTATCGGATTACACATATTGTGTTCATGAATCTTATTAGAATTAGAAATTATTTCAGATGTTTCATTTTCTGTATCGTAAATAAAAAAGTACGGAGCATTCCCAAAATGTTTACTCACCTTAACCCCTTCAAAACTGACCGTAGGAATACATAATTTCATAATTTTTCTCCTTGATTGTTTAATTAATTTTCAATTAATTTTTCATTTAATATTAAAATTTACATTTACTTAGAACATCCCGAACGTCTTCCTCTGCCGCCGCATTCTCCTTTTCCTTTATTCGCTCTCTGAAACTTTTTTGACCCGCATTTTGGACATTCCGCAGGTCTGCCGGTTCCAAAAGACTCTTCCCATTCGTTCTTGCACCCTGAACATAAAAAACGTCTTTTCATTGCAATAACACCTCCTTCGATTTTTAGCGCTTTACCGTTAACGATACAATCAGCAATTTTTTTATGAGCAGACGTTATAATATTACCGAACGTCTGACGTGAGATGCCCATTTTTCTCGCAGCCTCTTCCTGATATAAACCTTCAAAATCATCCAACCTCACAGCCTCTAACTCGTCAACCGTCAATATTATTTCTTCTAATAATTTTGCCGGAATACCGTTTGGCTTAAAATAACTGATGACAGGTTCGCTTTCAACTGTTCTGCATTTAAACGGTCTCATATTTTTTGTTTTTTGCGTTATTTATTATAAGTTAACTGTATTGATTATTATTTAATTATCATTTATTTTTTTTGATATATAACTGTTATATATCAAAAATAGTTATTGGCATATGCTAATAATAATATAATAAATGTTTTACGAAACTTTGTCAATAAAAAAATTTTATAATTTATTTTTTCTGATATTTATTCTTTGTAAACTATATAAAATATGACAAAAATATAGAAAGAGTAATAGATTATAATCAAGTTTATAAAAATAATTTTATATATAACTTGACTATATAAAAATAATTTTATATACTTAAATTAAAGACGAACATAAATATAGAAACAGCGGCAAGTTATAATCAAGTTTATAAATATAATTTTATATACTTAAATTAACAGCTTAATCAATAGATGAAGCAGATTAAGCCTGTCAGCTGCGCAAAATGATATTACAATTTAATTAATTTAATTTAAAATTTAATAAAATTAGGAGAACGACAATGAATGAAAAATCTATTGCTTCAAGCTGCTGCAGTTTTGGAGAAAATAAAACGGTTAAAGATGCTGCTGCCTTAATAAAAGATTTAGACGGAGGTGTTCTTATCGAACTGAATTCTTCGGAAATTAAAAAAAGCGATATGGAGAAAAGTATAGAAAACTGTAATACCGGCAAATGCGATTGTTTAAGCAAATCTCAAAAAGAAAGGATAGAATCTATTTCGCTCAAAGAAGATTCTGACGGCAAATTGTCTATAGAAATTAAAGGGGATGTTAATAAGGACGAAATAAAAACAACGATGGAAAAAGCAATGAGAAATCAAAATAAATGCAGCTAAAATAATAAGAGATAAATAATCAATAATATAATATAAAAAACAAAACTGACGGTCTTTTTGGCTTTTTAGGAAATTTTATGCTATAATTGCTTATAAATGAAATTAATAAAAATGATCATAAAAACTTAAAAAGCTAAAATGCCGAATCTAACAGTAAAAAAAAGCGGTAAAAACAAATCAGCAGAACGCAATCAGCTTATCGAGCCTGTTGTACAGACCGTTTTATCCGACAATTCGGACAGTAATAATATTGATGACGTCAGAGAACTTTTTTATGCACTTTCTGATAAAATTAGATTGAAGATAATAAAATTATTAACGGAAAATGAAGAGATTTGCGTTTGTAAGTTTCAGGAAATTTTCAAACTTCCGCAGCCGAATCTTTCTTTTCATCTCAGCATACTCAGAAAAGCCAACTTAGTTAAAACCAGAAAAAAAGGCACATGGACGTTTTATAAACTCAATAACGAAAATTCTATTATTAATATTTTGTTTTCCATAATAAAAGATATAAGGGATGACGATAAAAATAATCCCAATGAAAATGAAAATTGTTTGAAAAATCTCCTATGCGATGCGGAATAAAATAAAAACTTATTTATCTACAAACGTATAATGTGTATGTATTGTATGTATGTATTGTATAATTATAAAAAAGTTAAAAAAATAAAAATAATCAAAACTGTAGCTTATAATAATATTAATAATAAACCATGCCGCTGATAATTTCTGAAGAAAATTTAGTTATAATTAAAAAACACGTTACCGAAATTTTTCCTTATGAAGCCTGCGGAGCTATGCTCGGCATCTTTGACGGCAATAATAAGAAAATAACAAAAATATTTCCAGCTCGGAATAAATACAGAAAAATAGCATGGGATGCATTTGAAATTGAACCCGCGGATATGCTTGAAATAGATAAACTTTCAAGAAAAGAAAATATAGAAGTAATAGGATTCTACCATTCCCATCCGAACCACCCTGCTGTTCCTTCAAATACCGATATCGGCGCTTCATGGCCATATTACTCTTATACAATCGTTTCCATTAAAGGCAACACATTAGAAGATGTCGCGGATATTAAAAACTATTTGATGCCCGATAAAATTAACAAGCCGATTATTGAGGAAATAATTATTGCAGAATAAGCATAAATACAAATATAAATATGTTTGTGTTTGTGCCGTCAGCCTACAGAATAAGATGGGCATATTAACTTGTTTTGCAATTAAACAGGCTGCGCTGCTTCTACAGTTACCGAATATGGTACGGTATTATTATATACTATTACATAATAATTACTATACTATATCAGCTCCGCCAGCAGCAATTCTGCAAGTTCAGTTTTGTTCATCCTTTCAAATTTTTTTATTTCAAGAAGCGGACCGTAATTTTCGATTGATTTTTTATTAGTTTCATTGCGACTTTTATTAGTTGCCGCCGTAATGAATTCAGATGTTTTTTTTATCATATAGCCTTCGTTTTCATCGCTTCCTATTATATTTTTTGAAACATCATTTACAAAAATATAGTCTAATGATTTTTCTTTAAGTTTTTTTTGTGCATTTTCAATTATATTATCGGTTTCAGCAGCAAATCCAAAAAATATCTGACCGTCTTGTTTGTTTTTTGCAAGAAGTTTAAGAACATCTTCGTTTTTAATAAGGTTTAATCTCATACCTACCGTACCTTTAGGACTTATATCTTCTTTCTTAATCTTAAAAGCGCTTTTTTCTTTTACACCGAAATCGGAAACTGCCGCCGCCATAATTAATATATTATTATCTGAAAATTCTTTCAGAATGCTATCCTTTAAATCTCGGAAACTCTGCGTTCTAATCAATTTTATTTTTTTGCTTATATATAAACATGAAAAATCTATATTACATGCTATCAGCGTAACGTCTGCACCTTCCTTAGCCGCCTCGTTAGCGATAGCAACCCCCATCTTTCCGCTTGAAGCGTTAGATATAAATCTCACAGGGTCAATATACTCTCTTGTTCCCCCTGCCGTAATCAATATTTTTCTGCCCTTTAATATATTATTTTTAAATACGCTCTCCAGTTCGAAAATAATATCCGCAATTTCAGGAAATTTCCCCTCTCCAAAATCGCCGCAGGCTAATTCTCCTGAAGCGGGAGATACAAAAAAATATTTTTTTGAAGGCATCTCTTTTATATTTTTCTGTAAAATTTCATTTGAATACATTTTGCCGTTCATTGCAGGGATTATCACACACGGCTTGTCGCCGGAAGCCGAAACAGTGAGCGTTATTAAAGAATCTGCTATACCGCAGGCAATCTTATTTATCGTATTATATGTAGCGGGGGCAATAACTATTGCATCTGCCATTTTTGCAAGTTCTATATGCGCAAGAGGAATTTCAAAAGCGTCATCGCTATATACTTCTTCCCCGAATGATTTAAATATATACGGAGAAATAAACTTTGAAGCCGACGAGCTGAGGATTATAACAACTGAGGCGCCTTCTTTTTTTAAAACCCTGTATAGTTCGACTGCTTTATAGCTTGCTATTGAACCTGTAATGCACAGAATAATTTTTTTATTTTTTAATACCATATTTTTTTATAGGCTGTTTATCGTACAGTATTTACCATATTAATAGTATTAATAACAGAAAACTGGGACAATTGAAATAATTAAATGATACCGCAGCCGATTAACCAATCGTATTATCTTATTTATTAGACATATTGCAGGACGTGCATTAATTTTTAGAGATTATAAAAAATAAGGATTATTTTTTTTCTCATATCCTATAGTCGTCTCTCTGCCATGACCCGGAAATACATTAATCTCGTCATTTAATTTAAAAAGCTTATTTTTAATAGAGCTTATTATTTTTTCGGAATCCCCGCCGAAAAGATCGGTTCTTCCTATCGTTTGTCTGAATAAAGTGTCTCCGCTGAAAAGAAATCGATTATTTACCAGAAACGACGTGCTTCCGGGTGAATGACCGGGTGTAAAGATTGTTCTGATATTAATGCCGCCGATATTTATCTTTTCATTTTCATCTAATTTTTTATCTATTGAAATACTCTCGCCTGAAAAATCAAATCCTAAATAATCCGCCTGTTCTTTTAAATTGTCAATAATAGACTGTTCGTTCTCATTTGCATAGAGCGGAATACTATACTTTTTTTTAAAATAATTAACCATAGCCACATGGTCAATATGGCAATGGGTATTTAATATAAATTTCAGGTTAATATCATTTTCTTTAATTAAATTATCAATTTTAGATTCCTGCCCTCCGGGGTCAATGATAAATCCGGGTCTTTCACTGTTTTCATCGTCATAAACAAGATAAGTGTTTACCTCAAAAGGCCCTGAAGGTATTATAAAATATTTTACCGGCAATATTTTAATCTCCTTATAAATAATTAAAATTTTAAAAGATAAATTTGTAAAACTTTTTATATTATAGCATTTTTTATTTATTTAAATAGGTTTTAAATGACTCAATTAATAAGTTTAATGTCTCAGACGTGTCTGCTTCTCCGTATATTCTCATGACCTCTTCTGTTCCGGAAAGTCTTGCCAGGAGCCACGCATCATCTTCAAAAAAGATTTTATATCCATCGACAAAACTTTTATTTATTACCTTTTTTCCTTCAAAAATTGAAGGAAATGCCGCCATTTTGCTGTCTATATTCGCTTTGAACTTCTCTCTGTTAACAGGTTCATTAATACGCTTAGTAAAAATAGGACCGAATTCTTCCATAAATTCTTTAACTAAACTGTTTAGCGGTTTCTTATAGAAAGAGAGCATCTCAAGAACTAACAGGCATGTGAATATGCCGTCTTTATCAGGCGTATGGTTTATAACGGTAAGCCCTGACGATTCTTCGCCCGCCATTATAACTTTTTTTTCGGAAATTAATTTTCCTAGATATTTAAACCCGACAGGAGTCTCATGAATTTTAAAACCGTATTTCCTCGCAACTCTGTCAATAAGCGCTGAGGTAGCCACACTTCTTGCAGCATCGCCTTTTATATTCTTCCCTGAAATATAGTAATTATAAAGCATAGGCAAAATAATATTAGGTTCGACAAATCTGCCTTCTTCGTCAATTATCCCGTATCTGTCCGCGTCACCGTCCGTAGCAAGTCCGAATGCTATTTTTTTATTCTTGCCGTCGCTATTATTATTTCTTTTATCGTTATATTCTTTAATTCTTGCTTTAAGGTCGGCTAAATTCTTATCAGACGGGTCAGGTGCTTTTCCGGCTCCAAAAAAGGCATCTCTCTGCGGATTTAATATGTCAAAATCTATGCCGTTTTTTTTTAGCACCTTGTCTATTACTCCGCTGGAAGTGCCGTGCATGGGGTTCACAATAATATAAATATTGCTGCCGTTAGATTTTATCAGATTAAAATCTATTTTATCTTCTATAAGACCGATATAATAATCAATAAAACTTACTTCTTTTAATAGAGATTTATCCTTTGCTTCATCAAATTCAATAAATTTATAATGCGGATTTTTGAGCAGTTCATTTGATTTATCGGTAATAATTTCGGTATCTTCAGGAAGGGCAGGTCCTCCCCAGCAAGGCGAAAATTTAACCCCGTTATAATTGTACGGATTATGGCTTGCGGTAATATTAATAGCTCCCAGCGCTTTTTCTTTTAATATTGCCGCAGCAAGAACCGGAGTAGGCGTAAAAGTTTCGCAGTACAATACTTTAAAGCCGTTAGCACAAAAAACACCACTTGCGCATTTTGCAAATTCTTCAGATAAAAAACGTGTATCATATCCTACAATTATAATTTTTTCTGTATTGCCTGCCGTAATCGTATGTTCGTTTTCAATACCGCCGTTCTGTCTATCTTTGACAATCTTGCCGACATTTGCGCTTTTTTCATTTAAAAAATTGCATATTGCCTGAGAAACTAACTTTACATTTTCGTAAGTAAAATCATCGGCTATTTTTCCTCTCCAGCCGGACGTGCCAAATTCAATCTCCATATTCAATCTCCATATTTAATCTCCATAAATTAACTTATTGCAATCATCTAATAATCTAAATATTGTCATCCGTTTAACATTCGGCTTCATGCTGCATAAGATTCTTAATTTAATTTGCTCGGCGTAAGATGATAAGATAAGGTAAATACAGCAGCATCATCGGTGTCAAGCGCATAATATTCTTAATTTAATTTGCACGGTGTTAATCTTAAGATTGAAAACTGAATGTTCTTTCATTTTTCCATTCTTCAATATTGTTCTTAAACTGCTCTAAAAACTCAACAGCTTCACTCTTAGTTTTACCTTCGGAATAAATTTCAAAATATGCTCCCTCAGATGCAGGGGTGGATAAGACCCATCCGTCCGCTTTAAAAAGTTTTATTCCATCGACAAACAATGCATCTTCTTCTTTATACGTTTCTATAAATTTTCTCATAATGAAACCTTTTAGTTCTGTTGGACACGGTACAGTTGTGTATTCAAAATAACTTGGCTCTACATATCTCAATTCATTTTTAATAGAAGTGTTTAACGTTGCCAGCATTTCTAAAAGTTTTATTGCCGAATACATTCCGTCAAATGCAGGCTGAAACACGGGGTGTATATATCCGCCCTCATTGTCCCCAGCAAAACATATTTGAGAATTTGCCGCCTTTTCCATCAGAGCGCTTGAAAAATTTTTTGCCGGAATTACTTCAAAAGCGTATTCTTTTGCTAATTTGCTTATATTAAATGAAGAATTTACAGGCACAGAAATAATTTTATTCTGATTTTCCGTTTTCATAACTAAAAGGCTCATGAGCGAAAGGGCTGTATTCCCGTCAATTACATCGCCGTTTTCATCGCATATAAAAATTTTTTCTCCGCCGTTATCCATAAAGATACCTATATCCGCGTTAATTGACCTTACAATACCGGAAAGATCTTTTAGCGATTTTTTAAATTCTTCATCGCTTTTGGTTATTTTAGTCTGGTCAAGATTGGCATTGAGATGAACGGATTCAACGCCCAATTTGCCTATTATCGCCGGAAATATTTTGCTGGAAGATCCGTAAGAATAATCTATAACTATTTTAAAATTCCTTTTAGCAATTTTATCAACATCTATTGTTTTTAAAAATCCGTCGGTATAATATTCCGTGCCGTGTGTCGGATAAAAAATTTCTCCTGTGTCTTCAGAGCCCACCCTTGTGAAATCTTCTCTGAAAAACAATCTCTCTATCTTTTGTTCATTTGCAAGAGAAAGGTCTAATCCTTCCGAATCAAAAAATTTGATATTTATCAGTTTTCTGTCAAAAGGATGTTTTCTTACATGAATACCGCCGAATGTTTTATATTGTCGCGCCTGATATCTCGCAATAGGTATAGGAGTGTCGCTAAAATCGTTTACATTAACGCCGACGGAAAGAACGCCGGACATCATAGCCCTTGAGAAAAGTCTTGATGCTTTATGGCTGTCTCTTGAAATAGATATTGTTTTAGACTTGCCTATCGATGCACCGAAGGCAGCGCCCAATTTTGAACAAAATTCCGGCGTTATTTCATAATTGGCAAGCCCTGTAACTCCATACTGACCAAAAATTCTTGCGCTCCATTTATCGGACCAGATTAAACTTTCTGAAAGTATAGCGCCGTCTTCCACATTTTTAAACGGCCATATTTTCACATTAGGATTTATAACCGCGTCATTTCCTATTATGCATGCATCTGAAATAATTCCACCGGTACCGACAAAGACATTATTTCCTACCTGTGTTCTATATCCTAAGATAGTTTCCTGTAATTCGCATGAGCTGCCGATATGCGAATTCTTACCGACAACAGAGCCGCTTATTGATGTATTCCCCTGTATAACTACATTGTCGCCGATAACGCAGTTTTTGATTTTGCATTGCTGCATTATTTTGATATTTTTCCCGAATATTGAATTTTCAACATCGGAAGTTATATCAATTATTGTACCTTCCGCAATACGTATATTTTTTTTTGTTAAATGTCCTCCGTCTATATCGATATCAACCTTACCTGCAATAATATCAAGGTGGCTTTGTCTGTATTCAGAAAGCGTGCCTACGTCTTTCCAGTATCCGTCGGAAATAAAACCGTAAAGCTCCATATTGTTTTTCATAATAGAAGGAAAGAGCTCTTTAGAAAAATCAAATTCCTTTTTTTCTGGAATAAATTTAAATATATTTTTATTTAAAATATAAATCCCTGTATTTATAGTATCGCTAAAAACCTCCGACCATGACGGTTTTTCAAGAAATTTATTAATTTTACCTTCATTGTCGGTAATAACTATTCCATAAGGGAGCGGATTTTCAACCCTTGTCAGAACTATAGTCGCATCGGCATTTTTTTCTCTATGAAAATCAACAGGTTTTTGAAGATTAAAATCTGTAATAATATCGGCGCTTATAACCATAAAACTGTCTTCTTCGATAAATTTTTCAACATTTTTAACACTTCCGGCAGTACCATAATCTTCGTCGGCAAGAATGTATTTAATATTGACTCCGAATTGGCTTCCGTCTTTAAAATAGCTTGTAATGACTTCAGGCTGAACATAAAGCAAAACGATAAGGTCTTTAATCGAATATTTTTTCAATAAATTTATTACATGTTCCATCATAGGTTTGTTGGCGACATGTATCATCGGTTTAGGAGTATTATTCGTCAACGGCTTAAGTCTTGTTCCAAAACCTCCTGCCATAATAACAGCTTGCATAGATTAATTTTCCTCCTTTTTATGCTTTTTTATAATAAAAGTATCATAAATTATATTAATTGATATAGACATGTTAATTATCTATTTAATTAACGAACTAAATATGATAAGGTAGATATATGAAGTTGCACAAAACGCGATAGCGAAATCAGCATCAAAAATAAATATTATATATTTTAAACACAGCCGCCGTACATAAAAGTATATAAAATAAAATAATTATAACAACTTGCTGCCGTAAATATTTAGCGTGCATTATTAAATATTAAACTATAAAATATAAATATTAAACTATTAAACTATAAATAAACATTTAATACACCTATATTTTAATTATATCTTAAATTATTTAAAAAAATAACAAATTTTAAAAATTTTAATAAAAAAATTATGCTTAAATACATATTACATTTAGATACGCTGCTGTTCTTATTTATAAATAATAATTTTCATTTTTCAATGCTCAACGAAAATATGAGGGCAGTCACATTCTTAGGAAACGGCTGGGTTGTATACTGGCTTGTCTTATTATTTGTTTATATTTATAACAGACAAAATTTTAAAAAATCTTTCTTTTTGTTATTTATTACTCAATTGGTTCCAGGCATATTTGATATTATCTTAAAAAGATTAATAAACAGACCGAGACCAATCGTCGCAATGCATAAATTGATAGAACAGGGTTTGGTGCATATCGACCTGCTGGGAAGACATCTTACCGAATATTCTTTCCCTTCAGGTCATTCAACAACAGCTTTTTCGTTAGCCGTTGCCCTTGCTTATTTTTTTCCTAAACATTACAAACTATTTTATATATTAGCCGCAATCGTCGCGTTTTCAAGGGTATATGACGGCGAACATTATCCTCTTGATGTAATTGCAGGAGGCATTTTAGGATACGGTTTTGCTAAACTTACATTAATAATTTATCAAAGAATTACAAAAACAAACGGATATAATTTTGAAAAACCTTAATCCTGCAATAGAAAATATTTATGCATTTCTTTGCTCTGTTAAGCGAAATATAAGTAAAAAGTAAAAGGAAGTAAAAGGTGTCTAAGTAAAAGGTGTCTGACACCTTTTCCGAGTAGATAACTTTCTATTGCAGGATTAAGGAAAAAAATTAAAATTGACTTTTTATCCGCAATTTTATATTATTAACAATTAACTTGTATATTTAATTATCATTAATATATAAGAAAACAGTTTTTTATTGTTTTGTGCATAATAAAATAATAAAATAGTAAATAAATAGATTCTTTGCAAGCTAATTTAACTAATTTTAATAAATAATTAATAATTATACTATGATTGCTTTTTTAACAGTTGTTCTTATAGTTTCGGCTATTTTTCTTATCATCGTAATTTTAATGCAGCAGGGTAAGGGTCAGGAAATGGGCGCCGTCTTCGGCGGGAGTTCCCAAACCGTGTTCGGGGCTTCAGGAGCCGGAAATTTTTTAACCAAAACTACCGCCGTGCTTGCGGTAATTTTTCTTGGTTCGGCGTTTTTAATAAGCTATATAGCGGCAAAGCAGGTTGCGCCAATATCCATAAAACACTATCTTTCTGCTAAAAAAACATCTGCAGCAGGCAAAAATGCAGTAAAAAAAACCGGCAGTCTAAATATTTCTAAGAAGATTACAGCCAAAAAAATTACGGCAAATCATACCGGTAAAGCTGCCAATAATAGCGCTCTTGTTAAAACGCCTGCAAAAAACAGCACGGTTGTTAATAATAAGACAAGCGAGAAATCAAAAAAATAGTTAAAGGACTGAATTATAATATAATAATATTATAATATATAAATTTGTAAAGCTGTAAAACGCAGAAGAATGCATTAAAAAAATTTCATTATATTGTGTGTTATCTAAAGTATAAAGTATTAAAACTGCCGAAGTGGTGGAACTGGTAGACACGCCATCTTGAGGGGGTGGTGGATAATATCCGTGCCGGTTCGATTCCGGCCTTCGGCACCATCTTTAAAATGTTAACTAAATAAAAATTTAATTAATGTTTTTCAGCAGCTCTGAATCTTCATTAAATTTTAATCTTATATATTTTTTAAAATTATTAATCAATTCTATTTTGTTATCACCGTCTTCTGGGTATGACACGCTCACATATCCTTCATAAAGATCGTCTAAAAATTCTCTTATTCCGGCTTCTAAATGTAAAACGCCTTCTTTATCTGTTCCGGGCAAAAATACAATAATTTCTTTGCCCTTGATAATCATAGAATCCGCAGTCCTCAGCGAACCGAGTATACTTTTAAAAATCTTGTCATCTATTGCAGATATATTAAGTTTGATATATAAAAGACTTAAATAGTCGATAGACGTTATATTCTCTGAAAATTTTAAATCTTTCCTTATTCTTTTATACTCCGAAATTGTTGTGCCAAGCAATATTTCTAAAACAAAACTTTGTTCTGATTTCAACAAGTAAGCCATGTCATCTCTCTGTATATTGTTTTATTATTATTTTATTGTATTATTTTTTATTGTTTGCTAATAATAGTCTAGTCTCATTAATTAAAACAAAAAAATTACTTTATAGCGCAAATATATTTTTTATTGCAATAGATCATCTAACAACTCCCGCTTTAATTGCGGTTCTATAACAGTGCTATAATTGTATTCAGGATGATTGACGGCAATTAAGCTTTTGCCGATTTCAAATTGTTTTATCTCATCTTCGTTAAAATGAAATTTTAAAAAATGCACCATTTGAGTACGGTTCGTTTTATAATCTAATGCGCTCTGTTTATCGGCAGTCCCTTTAATAACTATAACCCGCCGGACTATATTGTTATTCAGTTCGTTAGTCATATCCTTATTCAGCTCATCATTCCGACTATTTTCATGATTCACTCTCGTTATATGAAGCTCAACGAAGTCATGAATACCGACTAATTTTGTTATCAGCTTTTTTCTTTCTTCATCATCAGGTATTTCTATAAATAAAGTAAAAGAAAGCTCATTTTTTTGAGGCATTAACTCATTATATACATCAATTTCTTCCTGTATCTTTTCTTCAGAAACAATCCGTTCCACCCTGAGCATTTCTTGAATCTGAAACAATAACGTTTGAAAATTTTCAAACGTTATTAAGAGTTTGTCGCCAATATGGATTCTTCTTCTCTCTTTTAACTGCAGAATATCTTTTATTCGCTGTTCTCTTTGTTTTTCGTATTCATAAATGTTTATAATATCTTTAAGCTCAATTTTTCTCATATTTATCTGCTAACCCGAATAAGCTTTATATAAAATTTCAACCGGATGCTTGACTTTTTTGCCTGTTGCCATCTCAATCTGATCAGAAGCCAGCGGGCAATCCGAAATAAAATAATCCATCTGCATTTCAGTTATCTCTTCAAATAAACTTTTTCCTACATCTAGAGCGTAATCAAAGGTTTTCTTCTTCACCCCGAATGTTCCGTCATGTCCTGAACATTTTTCTATAATTTTAACCCTGGTATCAGGAATAAGTTTTAATAGATTTACCGCTTTATAGCCAACATTAAGGGATTTTAAATGGCAATTAATATGATAGGCGATATTACCCATAGATTTTTTGAAATCGGTATTAAATTTATCATTTTTGTATAGATTAAACAGATACTCGTTTATTTCATAGGTTTTAGCTGAAATTAACTGTACGTCTTTATCGTCTGGAAGCAGCAGCGGATACTCATGTTTAATCTGCATTGCGCATGTCGGCACAGGAACTATTACATCAAAACCCTCTTTGATATACTTTTTTAAATTCTTGACATTGTATTCGGCTTTTTTTATTGAATTATTGATATCCCCTGTATCGTAAAAAGGTATGCCGCAGCATTGTATGTCCGGCAGCTCAATATATATATTATTTTTTTCTAAAACTTTGATTAAAGCAATCCCTCTTTCTAAAAAATTATAATTAAGCATACAGGTATAAAAAAGAACGACTTTTCCGCTAAACTGTTCTACAGGTTTTTTATCCGGCTTGTAATTATTGCGAAACCATTTTTCAAATGTTATTTTATTAAACACCGGTAATTTGGCTCTTTTATCCAAGCCCATAAAAGGTTCCATTATGGAACGCACAGCCTTTGATGTATTGATTTTATTAATTATAGAAGCCATAGGGACTGATTTTTTACCCATACTGTCGGTATCGACAAGCAGCTTGTCCTGAATTCTTGCTCCTTCTTTTTTAAATCTGAACGCTTTAAATCTAAGCGCTAAATGCGGAAAATCAATTTTCCATTCATGAGGGGGAGTAAACGGACATTTAAAATAGCATCGTTTGCAGTAAAAACATAAATCGAGCGGTTTCATCAATTCTGCTTTAGTCATAGCCCCGACATCGCCGTCTTTTTTATCTACAACGTTGAATATTGCAGGGAACGAAGGACAAAACCCAACGCATAGCCTGCAGCTTATACACTTAAGGTATACCCTTTTTATTTCTTCAAAAAGATTATCTTCACTGAAAAAATTTGCGTCTTTTATATCGAAGTTCTGAGCTTCTTTCGGGTCTGCACCTGCTTTGTACATTGATGCTCCTGATTAATTTATTTAAAATTTTCAAGTAATTTTTGAAATCTTCCTGCATGGGATTTTTCCGCCTTTGCAAGTGTTTCAAACCACAAAGCCAGGTCGTCAAAACCTTCTTCTCTTGCAGTTTTGGCAAAACCCGGATACATTTCGGTGTACTCATATGTTTCACCGGCAAAAGCCGATTCCAGCATTTCTTTTAAATCGCCAAGCGGTTTGCCAGTGGCCGGATCTCCGCCTTCATATTTTCTTAAATAATCAAGATGTCCGAAAGCATGCCCTGTTTCCCCTTCCCCTGTCTCTCTAAAATTATTTGCAATATCCGGCTCACCCTGAATATCGGCTTCTTTTCCAAAATACAAATATCTTCTATTCGCTTCTGATTCTCCTGCAAATCCATTTTTTAAATTTTCAAAACTCTTCGTTCCTTTTAATGTTTTAGCCATAACAGATAAACCTCCGGATTTTTATTTAATTATTTAATTATTTAATTAACTTATTTTATTTTAAGCAGCAATCATAATATAATGTTATTATATCGTAAATAATTTAATTGGCAATTGTTTTATAAAACAAAAAGATATTTTAAAATTTTGCAGCCGTCTTTTTAAACAAATTATATATAAATTAAATAAATAATCTAAGTAAGTAAGTAAGTAAGTAAGTAAGTAAATAAGTAAATAAATAAATAAGTAAGTAAATAAATAAATAAGTAAGTAAATAAGTAAGTAAATAAATAAATGAATGAATGAATGAATTAAATAAATGAATTAAATAAATAAATAAATTAAATAAATAAATAAATTAAATAAATATAAATTTTATATAATTATAAACAATGTTTGAAAAAATTTTTAATATAATCGGCAAAAAAATGAATTTGAAAAATAATGCGTTGCATCGTAATGATAAATACAAAAAAAAATTTATAAATACAGACTTAATAAAAAAAATACCGGATATACATTCTGTTATTAATCCGGATAAGATAGAAAAAATCATAAAAAGCAGAAGAAAGAGCGTAACTTTGGAAATTACCCCTTCCGCAACCCTTATTATAAGATTGCCGTTAAATTATACTGAATCAGGCATTTATAATCTGTTAAAAAAAAATGAGAAATGGCTCAATGAAAAATTTGAACTTATGGAGTCTAAAAAATATGCTGCAGGCGAACAGAAATTATTTGTCTCCGGTGAAAAATTTCTGCTCCTCGGAAAAAAATATACTCTAAAAATTATTGACGGCAATGAAAATGATTTTAAATTAGCGCTGAGTTCGGAAAATATCTCATCTGCGCACTGCTCTTTATCGATATTAGATAATTTTTGTCTATTACATAATGAAAATTCTCAATCTTTCTATATTTTCAATATACCTCCTGTTCAAACAGAACGCTTTATTCAGACGGTAAAGAATAGCTGCATAGAAATAGAGATTATACCGAAAAATAAATATTATAAATACGAATGCATCGGCAAAAAAACAGATAGCAAAAGTGTAAACTATTCTGAAAACCGCCGTAATTTTTACACTGCTGAGGACTATAGATTATTTTTTGAAAATTTTTATAAATATAAAGCATCCGCCGTAATATCGCAAAGGATTAAAGTTATATCGGACGCTCACGGTTTTAAATATAAAAAAATCGGTTTAACCTCTGCAAAAAAACGATGGGGTTCGTGTTCATATAACGACTGCATAAGAATAAACTGGAGACTGATAATGGCTCCGACAGATATCATTGATTATGTGATAATTCACGAACTATCGCATACGATACATAAAAATCATTCTAAAAACTTCTGGAATTATGTGGGTTTAATAATGCCTGATTACAAAATCCGTATAAAATGGCTCAAAGATAACGGACATATGCTCAAATTAGATTGATTTTCAGGACTAAATTTTATTATAATGTATTTTGAAGCTAATAATTGAAAGTTAATAATTTTGATTTTATTTTTTTGTAAACACTTTCATATACTTAATACTTAATATGATAAATAAAATAATCTAATTTTCAAGAGGTGCATAATGTATTTTGGAAATAATTCAAACGGCGGCATAAGGGCGGCTTACGGCACCGGTGAAAGAGAAGGTTTGTCGGATTTTTTCAGGGGTATTTTCACATGGATGCTTTTCGGACTGGCTATTACAGGCGTTATTGCGGAATTAGTGTCTTCGGATAAGCCGATGGTAATATTTCTGAGCACTCATGTCCTGTTATTTTATATACTTATAGGATTACAGCTTGCCGCAGTTTTAGGACTTTCATTCGGCATTAATAAATTGCCTGCCGTTATGAGCGAAACCATTTTTGTTTTGTATGCCGCCCTTACCGGCATTACATTTTCAACAATTTTTCTAATTTACACATCGCAATCCATAGGATTAGTATTTTTTCTAACAGCATTTTCGTTTGGTTTGCTTGCGTTTATAGGCTATACAACCAAGAGAGATTTAACATCCATGGGTAATTTTATGATGGTAGGTTTAATTGCGATAATAGTAGCTATGTTTGTCAACTTTTTTTTGCACAGCAGCGCCTTAATGTATATTATTTCTATACTGGGAGTAGTTATATTTTTGGGTTTGACAGCCTACGATATGCAAAAATTGAAACAGATTTACATGAGCGGTTCTTTTGATGAAAGAAAAGAGACGGTTATGGGCGCATTGACCCTTTATCTTGATTTTATAAATCTTTTCCTGATGCTTTTAAATTTATTTGGTCAGCAGAGGGACTAAAGTTAAAATTAAAAAGATTAAGAAATAAAATTAATATCTGTGATCAATTTGCTTTTCTCGCCTGATTCTTTCATGAGCAGCACAAATTCTTTTAAAAATGCATTATTATAGAGTTCTCTATGTAACATCATATTGTTTAACGCGTCTTTTTTTTCTAATTTGATTTTATATGGCAACTCCCTTGTAAGCGAATCAAACATATTGACAACTATAAGTATTTTGCCGAAAGCGGAAATATTTTCTTCCATTTTACCATACGGATAACCGGTTCCGTTTGACGCTTCATGATGTTCAATAACGGCATTTATAATATTATCGTTGTCAACCTCATTTTCTATTAAAATTTCTTTTGAATAAATAGGATGCTTCTTTATTTCATTTAATTCTTCTTCGGTCAAATTTTGTTTCTGCAGTAATTGCTGTGAAATTTTTATTTTTCCTATATCATGCACTAATCCTGCCAATCCTATCTCATATAATGATACTTTGTTGGAAAATCCTAATCTGCCTGCAAGCGTCATGGCATAAATACTGACGTTCATACCGTGCCCCACTTCGCCGGCATCGTGCTGTGACATATGAATAATATTAACCAAAGCAAGTTCACTCATTAAAATATATTCCACCATAGTTTCAATGACCTGTTTCAGCTGTTCTTTGACATCTTTTATGTTTCCGGTAGTCATTATATATTGCGCATATATTTTTGAATAATTGTAAATACTCACGGCTTTATCTTCAAAACTTTTATTGTCGGCAGATGTTATGTTCTTCATATGTTCTATCATATCTGCATCATATGTTCTTTTATCTTCCTGTTTAATATACAGATTGCAGACTCCGTTATTTTTCAGTCTTAAAACATCGTTATTCGAGAATATAAGCGCTTTCGACCTGTATAAAACATATCTGTCGCCTGTTTTAATATATAGCGGATAATCGGAATTTTTGCCGAATACGAGACTTTCTATTATTATCGGCAGATAATTTTCTTTTTGCATATGGTTTTATATAATTTGACAGAATATAACTATGTATAAATAAAAAATAAACCGGTTAAATACATTCGGCGTCGTTTTTGCCATTATTATGCTATTAATCATGTAAATAAATAAACCGCTTAGATACAGTAATTAACATCAAATTAAAACGGCATCCAACCCTTTTTTCTTGACTGCTTCTACAAAATCCTGCGCATCGGCTTCAGAACCGACTATAGCCCCGTAATGCATAGGGATAGCAACTTTTGGATTAATAGTTAATGTAGCGTCGAGAGCCTCTTTGGGAGTCATTACGTAAGTTCCGCTTACCGGAATTAGCAAAATATCAATATTTTCATCCTTTAAATTTTTCATTTCAGGAATATTGTCCGAATCTCCGACATGATAAATCTTTACATTGTTAATAAGCACTATAAACCCTAATTTTTTATCTTCTTTAGGATGATATACGATGCCGCGTTCTCTAAATTTGTTGACATTATAAGCAGGAACTCCTTTTATGTGAATTCCATCATAATCCATTGAATCTCCAGGGTTAATTATCACAATTTTATTTGCTAACTGGTCGCCCAATGCCTTTTCAGTCATTTCATTCATAAATAAAACGGTGGATTCTTTAATTATTTTTCTTATATCATCTATTGAAAAATGGTCGAAATGTTCATGCGTTATAAGAATATAATCAGCCTTCGGAAGGTTTTCTTCTATCTTAAACGGGTCAAAATAAAGATTAATTTTACCGTTTGAAACTAAAAAACAGTCATGGGCAATTCTTTTTATAGTAATATCTTTATAGACGTACATTAAAATATCTCCTTATTTTTTAGTTATATTTAAGATTACATTAAACAAAATAATCAAATAATCAAATTATCAAATTATCAAATTTAAAAATTTGAAACTGCAACATTATAGCACTATAATTGAATCTATGATGAATTATGTTTTTGTCAATTATTATATTATTTGTGTATGATATATGATAAATGAATATAATTGTGATATAATTTAATCTGACGGCAGTGTTATTAGCGTTTATTTATTAATAGGCTGATTAACAATTTGCAATAGCCTATTTTATTTATTAAATTTATCGCCTGCTAAACAATATGCAAATAATATAAACATACTAAAAATATTAACAATTATATAAATTATATATAGTTATACATCAAATTATAAATGCACAAGCTATATAATACGATATTATATCAAATATTACAATAAAATAACAAAGATAATTAATATTTTAATTTGTATTTTATTATTATATTAACATTATCAATACATAATACATAATATATAATATTTACAATAATTATCAACACATTTTTAGGACAAATATGCTAAAATTTAATTAAGTGCCCTGCGTTATGCTATGCAATTTGTCTTTAAGTTAATTTTAATTTATTTTAATTTTATTTATTTCAATTTTATTTCAACACGGAGGTAACAGAATGGCTTCTTTAAGAATTGCAATTAACGGTTTTGGCCGCATAGGCAGAAATGTTTTCAGAATTTTTCAATCTAAAATAGAGGCTGGCGAAGACATTGAAATTGTCGCCATAAATGACATAACCACACCTAAAGCGCTTGCTTTTCTGCTAAAATTTGATTCCGTTCACGGCAAAGCAAATTTCGAAATAGGGTATGACGATACAAATATTTATGCTAATAAAAGGGACTCTCTAATCACCGCTATTAAAGACCCTTCCGGGCTGCCGTGGAAAAAACTTAACGTAGATTTAGTCGTTGAATCTACAGGGTTGTTCACGGACAGAGAAAACGCGTCGAAACACCTTGCAGCCGGAGCGAAAAAAGTCTTAATTTCGGCTCCTGCGCACAATCCTGACGCTACTATTGTGCTTGGCGTAAATCAAAATATATATGACAAAAATAAACATACGATAGTTTCTATGGCATCATGCACAACAAACTGTCTCGCTCCGGTTGCAAAAGTGCTTAATGATAATTTCATTATAGAAAAAGGCAATATGACAACGGCGCATTCCTACACCAATGACCAGAGAATTCTGGATCTTCCTCATAAAGATTTCAGAAGAATGAGAGCCGCAGCCGTTTCTATAATACCTACTACGACCGGCGCTGCAAAAGCAATTTGCGAAGTCTTGCCTGAATTGGAAGGAAAATTGGACGGTATGTCTTTGAGGGTTCCTACGCCGGACGTATCAATAAACGATTTAGTATGCTTGGTTAAAAAAAATACGACGGTAGAAGAAGTAAACGAAAAATTTCTAGAGGCTTCTGAAAATTCAATGAAAGGTGTTCTGGCTTACAGCGAGGAGCCGTTAGTTTCAATAGATTATAGGGGTGACTCTCATTCATCTATTGTGGATTCTTTAACGACAAAAGTTATACAGAATAATTTGGTTAAAGTTCTCGCATGGTACGATAACGAGTGGGGTTATTCAACAAGAATTACCGATTTAAGCACTTTTATGTTCAGATAATAAATAAATATTAAATAATTATCAACCGTATTATTATTAACTTCGTGTATTATTATTAACTTCGTCGAGTTGCAATATAACGAATTATAAACTTTAAATCGTGAATGGCAAATCAATGCGCCAAACAAGTATCCCGTCGTTGGAGTTGGAGCAGGAAGCCTATAAATTTATTAATAGGCAGCTCATGATTTACAAATTGAACTCGATTTTCATATATGCCTGAGGATTAAGCTTGATATCTTAGCGCTATAATAATAAAATAATGGTAGATTTATAAAACGCCTAACTATTACTCATGGATACTATGGATAATATTATATATATTGATGAAATCGAAATTAAAAATAAAACCCTTTTAATAAGGGTTGACTTTAATGTACCTTTGGATTCAAACGGTAATATAACAGATGATTCCAGAATTAGAGCAGTCTTACCGACAATAAATTACTGCCTTGATGAAAAAGCAAAGATTGTACTTATGTCCCATATGGGACGTCCTAAAGGAAAACCTGTTCCTGAACTTTCTCTTCTCGTTGTCGCCAAAAGGCTAAGCAGACTTTTGGACAAAGAAGTCAAGTTCGTCAACGATTGTATAGGGGAATTAGCAGAAAATGCCGTAAAGTCGAGTTCTTACGGGGATATTATGCTTCTGGAAAATTTACGGTTTCATTCCGAAGAAACTGCTAACGACGATAATTTCGGCAAAGAGCTTGCATCATTGTGTGATATATACGTTAACGATGCTTTCGCAACGGCACACCGCTCACATGCCTCAAATGTTGCAGTGACAAAATATGTCAACACCTGCGCAGCCGGTTTTCTCATCAGAAAAGAGCTTAATTATTTTAGAAGAGCAGTAGAAAACCCGATGAGACCGTTTGTGGCAATTATAGGCGGAGCAAAAGTCTCGGGAAAGATAGAAGTGCTCTCTAATTTAGCTGAAAAAGTCGATAAATTAGTTATAGGCGGCGCTATGTCAAACACTTTTTTAAAGGCTTTAGGTCATGACATCGGAGCTTCGTTGGTCGAAAACGATATGGTTGAGTATGCCAAAAAAACATTGAATAAAATAAAAGAAAAAAAGATTAAACTTTACCTGCCTGTCGATGCGGTAGTAGCCGATAAGTTTGCACCGGATGCAGAATCCAAAGTTACAACCGTTCAGGAAATTCCGAAAGATTGGCTGGCATTGGACATTGGACCTGCTACCGTAACCTTATTTTCAGAGGCAATTCAGAATGCAAAAACAATCGTATGGAACGGTCCGATGGGCGTGTTCGAGTTTGATGCATTCAGCAGAGGTACATATGCTATGGTATCTAATGTTGCAAACGCATACGCACTTACGATAGTCGGCGGAGGAGACACGGATGTCGCTCTGCACAGAGCAGGCGAATTTGCTAAAATGTCTTATGTTTCCACAGGGGGCGGAGCATTTCTTGAACTGCTTGAGGGTAAAGTTTTACCGGGGATACAGGCTCTTATAGAATGTTCCAAAAAAAATAAATTGACGCCTAATCAACAATTGTAAAATTACGAAATAAAAATTACTATGCAAATCACTATACAATAAAATATATAAAATACATAAATTTTTCGTAAAAAAATAAATAATCATATATGAAAAAAAAATTACTAACTTTAATTGCTATATTTATTCCGATTCTTATTATTGACCAGCTCACAAAATATATAATAGCTAAAAATATTTCTTTTTACGGAAAAATTACGGTTATAAAACATTATTTCAATATAGTGCATGTTGATAACACAGGCATAGCTTTCGGGATTATGGGAAGCGCCTCCAAATATATCATAATATTTCTCACGTTTGCCATTATAATTGCGCTAATTTATATTTTGTTTAAAGTTAAAATAAATACAAATCTTTTTATAATTTCTTCCGCATTAATTATATCAGGCGCTTTTTCTAATTTAATCAATAGGGTCGTTCAGGGATTTGTGGTAGATTTTATAGATATCCATATATATCAGTATCACTGGCCGAGTTTTAACGTTGCCGACAGCTGCGTGGTAGTGGGAACAATACTTTTTTTCCTATCGATAATTAAATATATATAATATATATTATTTTATCTATATATCAGTCAAGTTGCGCAGTTAGCTTTAAAAGAATGTTTTTTGCGAGAAAGTCGTAATTTTTTTCTGCATAATTAAACGCTTTCAGGTCTTTAATATTATGTTTGATATCGCCGGCATTTATATCTCCCAAAACCAATCTGAAAGCCGATGACCATGCGCATGAAGTAAATTTATTATTGTATCCGCCGCCGCCCAGCCATATTTTGTTCGCGTTTTTTTCATTAATAATTTTAATGATATTCAAATAGCCTTTTAAAGACAAATCTAAATGGGACAATATGTCAAATTTTGATGAATCTGCCCCTATTTGCGCAATTATAACATCAGGTTGAAATTCATCAAATACTGTATCGAAAACTTTTTTAAAATTTAATAAATAGGTATGGTCATCGGTTCCTGGGTAGAGCGGAAAATTAATTGAATCATTTTCTTCAATGTAGCCTTCCCCCGGAAACAAAAAATCTCCGCTTTCATGGAACGACATTATTAATAAATCTTTTTTGTTTACGGGATTGTTTTTGAAAGCGCATACAACTCCGTCGCAAAAATGCGCATCTACATCCACATACAAAACCTTTTTTTTATAATTTAATAATCTCAATATTGCATAAACAGGGTCGTTTACAAAACAGAAGCCCCATGCTTGATTTTTTTTTGCATGGTGAAGCCCGCCCGGGAAATAAAAAACGTCGGAATAATTTTCTTTTACAATTAAATCGGCAGCTAAATTCACTGCGCCTACATGAATGGCTGATGTAGAAAAAATACCTTTAAAATAAGGATTGTCAGGCGTGCCTATTCCATATTTGTTAGGTATATATTTTGTTTTATCGTTTTCTATTTCATAAAGATATTTGATGTAATCTTCGCCGTGATACAAACTCATTTCTTCTATCGAAGCAGGTTCTGCAATAAAATTTTCATATACTCCTTTTGAATATTTTTTAATTTTTTGCATAGTATAAATAATGCGTTCTCTTTTTAAAGGATGATACTCGGCATATTTATATTTTTCCAATTCCTGATTATATAATAGGGCTGTTTTTTTCATATTATTTTTTCATCTGTGTAATTTTTTATTTTTTTTATACGATACACCTTCTCTGAAAATTGTTATTCTGATAAATTGTGATATAATTGTTATTAGATGCTGTACGATAAGCATAGATATATTATAGATATATTGTATCAAATAATTTTGAGAAAATCTGCTATATTAACAATAAAAACAAAATGGAAATAAAAACAATTTTTTTAGATATAGGCAGTGTTTTATTGACTAACGGCTGGGATACCAATTCAAGAAAATCTGCGGCTGAAAAATTTAATTTAGATTATAATGATTTTTCTGAAAGGCACGGTTATTTATTTTCGCTCTATGAAGAAGGAAAGATTACATTAGATAATTATCTTGACAAATCAATATTTTATACTGAACGGGAGTTCTCTAAAACTGATTTTAAAAATTTTATGTTCAGTCAGTCGCATGCTATTCCGGATATGATAAGCTTGTTTCATGTATTAAAGTCCCGTCATAAATTTAAACTTGCCGCTCTTAACAACGAAGGACTCGAACTTTCTCTCTATCGCGTTAAAACATTTGAATTAGACAAATTATTCGACTTTTTTATAACATCGTGTTTTGTGCATCTGCGAAAACCTGATGAAAATATATACAAACTTGCCTTAAATCTTGCATTTTCAAAACCAGAAGAATGTATTTTTATAGACGACAGATATTTTAACGTTGAAACAGCCGCCAATTTAGGCATTAACGCCTTCCGCCATATCAGCTACGATACGACAAAAAAAGAACTGGAACAATATGGATTCAGTTAATTAGAACAATACGAAAAAGCAGCATCGACCGTTGTTTTATTTTTTTAAATTAATAAATTTTTTTAAATTAATAAATTATATTTAACTGTCTGATATATACTTAATAATAATATTGTTAGATAAATTTTAGATAAATTTAAATAAATCAAGGAGGTTAACTGCTAATGAGCGAAAAAGAATTAGAAACCATAAATTCATTCTGGAGAGCTGCAAATTATTTAGCCTGCTGTACAATCTATCTCAAAGATAACGCAATGTTAAAAGCGCCGCTGAAACCTGAGCATATAAAACCGAGACTGCTTGGACACTGGGGAACAACGCCCGGTTTAAATTTTATTTATGCGCATTTAAATAATCTGATAAACCATACCGATGCCGATATCCTTTTAATAATCGGTCCCGGACATGGAGCTCCGGCAATACTTGCAAATACATATTTAGAAGGAACTTTATCGGAACATCATACTGAAATCGCACAAAATGCCTACGGAATGAATCAGCTGTTCAGAAAGTTTTCAACACCGTACGGTTTTCCGAGCCATGTCGGACCCCATATTCCCGGTTCAATGCACGAAGGCGGAGAGTTAGGGTATTCATTAGTTCATGCTTTCGGAGCGGCATTTGATAATCCGCAGCTTATCACGGTATGTGTGGTAGGAGACGGCGAAGCTGAAACAGGACCGCTGGAAGGAAGCTGGAAATCCGTTGATTTTTTAAATCCCGAAAGAGACGGCGCCGTCCTTCCTATTTTGCATTTAAACGGATATAAAATAGCCGGTCCTACCGTTTTAGGCAGAACGGATGACGAACATTTAAAAAATTTGTTTTCCGGCTATGGCTACGACGTATTTTTTGTAGAAGGCGACGACCCGTTTGAAATGCATAAAAAAATGTCTGAAACTCTTGATACCTGCTATAAAAATATAATTGCAATACAAAAAGACGCCAGAGAAAAAGGATTTAAAACAAAACCTGCGTGGCCTATGATAATATTGAGAACCTTAAAAGGCTGGACATGCCCAAAAGAACTTGACGGTTTGCCTTTAGAAGGCACATTCAGAGCTCATCAGGTGCCTATAACCGATGCCGTACAAAATCCTTCTCATCTCAAGCTGCTTGAAGGATGGATGCGCAGCTATAAACATAATGAACTTTTTGATGAAAATGGCGTATTGATAAAAGAATTAGCCGATTTTATTCCGAAGAAAAATAAAAGAATCGGCGCTAGCCCTTACGCTAACGGCGGTTTTCTTCTTGAAGATTTAAATCTTCCCGATTTTACGCAATATGCGGTGGACGTAAAAACTCCAGGAACAATAACTTTAGAATCAACGAGAAGGCTCGGCGAATACGTAAGAGATATCTATAAAAAAAATCCTAAAAATTTTCGTTTAACCAGTCCTGATGAAACCGCATCTAACCGACTTTACGGAGTTTTTGAGGTTACAGACAGATGCTCGGTAAATCCTGTCATAAAAATTGACGACCATGTATCCGCAAATGGAAGATTGATGGAAGTTCTATCGGAACATTTATGCGAAGGATGGCTTGAAGGATATCTGCTAACAGGCAGGCACGGCATTTTTATCACTTATGAAGCCTTTGCAACCGTCGTTGATTCTATGGTTACTCAGTTTGCAAAATGGGTTGAAATAGCTCAGGAATTTCCATGGAGAAAACCGATAGCTTCTCTCAATATTATACTTTCTTCTCATGTATGGAGACAGGACCATAACGGATTTTCACATCAAGGACCTGGTTTTATTGATAATATAATAAATAAAAGGTCATCGGTCGCCAGAATTTATTTTCCGCCTGACGCAAATACGCTATTGGCAGTCATGGACCATTGCCTGCGTTCTAAAAACTACGTAAATGTTATTATTGCAGGCAAACAGCCTGAGCTTCAGTGGCTTGATATGGAATCGGCAAAAAAACACTGCCAGAAAGGAATTTCTGTGTTCGACTGGGCGGGCAATAAAGATGACGGAAATCCCGATATAATTTTTGCCTGCGCCGGCGACGTTCCGACTTTAGAAACTATTGCCGCCGCATCTTTGCTAAAAGAATATGCTCCCGAACTTAAAACAAGAGTAATAAACATAGTAGATTTAATGACATTAAGTCCTGCGGAATATCATCCTCACGGAATAGATCCGGATGTTTTTCTCAATCTTTTTCTTGAAAATACCCCTGTTGTATTTGCATTCCATGGATATATCAGGATAATTCACGACCTCGTCCACGGAAGGCCTAACTCTGAACGTTTTCACGTGAGAGGCTATATGGAAGAAGGCGCCACGACAACACCGTTCGATATGGTTATAAGAAATAAAATGAGCAGATTTGATTTAGCTATCCTTGCCTTAAAAAATGTTCCTGATTTTGAGTCAAAATATATAGATTTAATAGCTAAATTAGAAGAAAAAATAAGCAACAACAAAGTATATGTTAAAACAAATCTTAAAGATATGGATGAGATTGAAAACTGGACGCTTTAATTAATTGGGGCAAATACTAATTAATTTTTTGCTCTGCCAATACCTATGTTACATTATGCCAATAATTAATCGGCTTTTATTTTCAATTAAGAAAATTGTTCCTAAAAAGTCTATATTTATTTATATCCTTTTTTGTGATAATATTGTTAATTATAAAATTTTAAACTCCCTGCTATATTTTATAATAGGGAGTTTTTTTATTAATAATCATTCTATGATTGTTGAATTTTATTAATTTTAAATTTCAATTTCATAATTAATTGTATTTTAATAATTATATTTGACATTCATTATTATTTCATAATTTATTCATTATGTAATTTATTTGTTATATAGTTGCAGTTTATAATTTTATTTTATAACCGTATTTTTTATAACAGAACTTATCGTCTTTAATTTTATTTATTGTTTTAATTAATTAAACCTACAAAAAAAATAGCAGATACTATCTATGGAACAGGAAAAAAATTATGATTTTTATTCAATAGAGAAAAAATGGCAGAATAAGTGGTACAGCGAAAAAACATATTCCGTCGAAGATATACCGCTTAATAATACCAATGGTGAAAATAGGCAAAAATTTTATTGTCTTGAAATGTTTCCTTACCCATCTGGAAGGATTCATATGGGACACGTCAGAAATTATTCCATAGGTGATGCTATAGCCAGATATAAAAGATTAAAAGGCTATTATGTCTTGCACCCGATAGGTTTCGACAGTTTTGGACTGCCTGCCGAAAATGCTGCGATAAAAAATAACACTAATCCTACAGAGTGGACACTTAAAAATATCGCAACGATGGAAGTTCAGCTTAGAAAACTCGGTCTTTCTTACGACTGGGACAGAAAAATTATAACATCCGACAGTTCTTATTATAAATGGGAACAGCTTTTTTTCATTCAAATGTATAAAAAAGGTCTTGCGTATAAAAAGCTTTCGCGCGTTAATTGGTGTGAATCATGTCATACTACCCTTGCCAACGAACAGGTTGAAAACGGAAAATGCTGGCGGTGCAGCAATGAAATTACTATCAAAAACATGGAGCAGTGGTTTTTTAAAATTACGGACTATGCCGAAGAACTTCTTTCAGAATTAGATAATCTAAGCGGCTGGCCGGATAAAGTAAAACTAATGCAAAAAAATTGGATAGGGAAAAGTGAGGGGCTGAGTTTACTTTTTAAAATATCCGCTGAACCGACGCATCTTGAAATATTCACAACTAGACCCGATACTATTTTTGGCGCAACGTATCTTGCTATTTCGCCGCTGCATCCGCTCGCTAAAGATCTATTGAAAACTGAAGATGCCAAGGTCAAAACTGAAGAATTAATCAGAAAAAGTTTAATTTCAAAAGAACTTACCGAAAAAGAAGGAGTTTTTACGGGCTCTTATGCTATTAATCCGTTTAATGGACAAAAACTTCCTATTTATATCGCAAATTTCGTCCTTATGGATTACGGAACAGGAGCGATAATGTCGGTTCCGGCTCATGATGAAAGAGATTTTGAGTTTGCAAAAAAATATAACATTGAAATAAAACAGGTTATTCAAAATAAAAACAATGAAAAGACTTCTCTAAATATTAAAAGGAACGAAATTAAAAGAAACGATATCGAACTTAACGGCAAAATTAAAGAAGACGAAATTCAAGATCTCGCGAGTCCTTTCTTAGAAGATGGTATTTTAATTAACTCTTCTATATTTACAGGTTTAACATCCGAAGAAGCTAAAAAGGCTATATCCTTAGAAGCAGAGAAAAAAGGCATCGGCAAACGCGTCATAAACTATAGATTAAAGGATTGGGGAATTTCAAGACAGAGGTACTGGGGATGCCCCATTCCTATTGTATATTGCGAAAAATGCGGCGCCGTACCGCTGCACGAAGAGGATTTGCCGTTAGAACTGCCTGAAAATGTAACATTTACCGGCAAAGGCGAATCTCCGCTTGCAAAATTAGAATCATTTATCGATGCACGCTGTCCCGTATGCGGTGGACAAGCTAAAAGAGAAACAGATACTATGGACACTTTTGTAGAATCTTCATGGTATTACGCAAAATATACTACAAAATCAAAATCAGATTTGCCGCATAATTCAGATAGCAATTCGAATGTGCATTTTGTCAGTAATTGCGGCTACGGTTCCTGTTCTGATTCCGCTGTTAGCCAATCTTCTTTTGAACAATGTCCTTTTGATAAAAAGGCTGCAAATTACTGGCTTCCGGTTGACCAGTATATAGGAGGAGTTGAGCATGCGGTAATGCACCTTTTATATGCAAGATTTTTTATCAAGGTTTTAAGAGATTTAGGGTATCTGAACGTTAATGAACCTTTTAAAAATTTATTGACGCAGGGTATGGTCGTAAAAGACGGTTCTAAAATGTCAAAATCAAAAGGTAACGTGGTTGACCCTGACGACCTCATAAATAAATACGGCTCGGACACCGTCAGACTTTTTTCGCTTTTTGCAGCTCCTCCGGAAAAAGATCTCGAATGGAATGACAAAGGAGTTGAGGGCTCTTACAGATTCATTGTAAGGATATATAAAATTATAATATTATACGAACATTATTTAACTAATACAGCAATAAAAGAACCGAAAAAATTTAATGGGCTTAAAGAATCTCAAGAGATTAAAGAGAATAAAGAAATGGGAGGATTAACAGGGCAGCCGTCATCGGCAATCTTAAACGGGAATTTTTTTAAAGATGCAGATATTGAATTAAAGAAGATTAATAATGAATTGAATGGTATAATAAAAAAATCTGAAACCGAAATGGAGGGGAGATTTCATTTTAATACGGTCATAAGCTCCTGCATGGAATTAGTCAATACAATTTATGAATATGATAAAAATAAAAACTGGAATGATTTAAATAAAAGCGATGCATATTTATTAAAACATATTTTGAATTCTATTTTAATAATATTGTATCCGTTCATTCCGCATGTTTGTTCAGAGTGTTTTGAAATTTTAGGCGGCGATGCAGATATTGAATATGCAGGATGGCCTAAAATTATGGAAACAGGTTATAAAATTGATACATGTAATATTGCAGTGCAGATAAACGGCAAACTTAGGTCTCAAATAACGGCAAATATAGATTCAGAGCAGCAGGATATTCTTAATTTATCGTTGGAAGACGAAAAAATTAAGAAAAATATCCCTGATATTTCTTTGGTTAAGAAATCTATATATGTAAAGAATAAACTTATTAATATTATCATTTAGCCGAGTCATTCAAAGTATCTAATTTTTAAAGATATATTTAAGAATATATTTAAAAATATAAAGCAGATAAAGCCAATAATTAATAAATCATTATTCATCCGTCATCTTATTGTATTTGCTATGTAATATTATCTTTATCTAACAGCGTTATTTAAGATTATTATAAAAAATTATTATTCAAAAAATTTAATAACTATGCTTTTAAAAAGACTTATTATTTTAATATTTATTCTGCTCCCTCCGCTTCTCCTGTCTGCCTGCGGATATTCGCTGCTTAAGCAGACAAACGGAACGGCAGGCGCTCTCGGAACCGATGGCGCATCAATAAGTTCAAATAATAATACCGATATTTATTCGCCTGTTTACGGAAATTATTCAAGTATAAAAAACATTTATATTAAGCCTTTTAAAAATTTGACATATAAAAGCGGGGTCGGCGTTTACTTTTCAGACAATATAGCTTATTATCTAAACTCATCTACCGGCATGTTCAGTTCAAATAAAAACAATGCTCAATATTACCTAACCGGCAAAATAATTTCTATTAATAATTCTGTTATATCATATACAGGCGTTGCAGCAGCCGTACAGTATTCAATTTCGGCAACAGTATCAATAAATTTATATAAAACAAGCGGTAAAATTTTATTTCATAATGTTACGCTGACATCCAGCGCAAACTATTTTAACTATGAAAATCCGTTAGTAGGGCATAAACAGGAAAAAACAGCGTTAGATATTGTTTCAAAAAGAATAGCGAAAAAAATTATTCTTTTAATAGAAACAAAAGCCATAATTCATAAATAGCAGTAATAATAAGCAAGGGAAGCAGCGCTTTTTATGCCGCTGTGCTTTTATGTAAAATATTTAACATAACCGTATAATAAAAAGCAAGGGAAGCAGCGCCTTGTATGTCTTAACTTTTATCTCTTATCTCTTATCTGCCTTTATTTTAAATTGAATTAATTGAATTTATAAATAAGTTAATTTACCATGGAAGAAACACTTATATATTTTTTTTACGGGGAAGATGAATTCAGAATAAATAAAGAAATAGAAAAGATAAAGCTTACGTATTTAAATAAAGAACAGTACGACTTTAATTTTGATAAACTATCAAACCCATCCGCATCGCAGATATTAAATATAGCCGACAGCTATCCGGTTATTGCCGACAAAAGAATAATGCTTATATATGATTTTGAAGAAACTGTCTTGAATGATAAAGATTTAATAAAATACATCAATAATCCATCGCCAACTTCTGTAATTATTTTTTATAAAAATGCCGCAAAAATAAACGAAAACAACAATTTTTTCAAAACATTAAAGTCTAAAAAATATTTTAGGCTCATTAGAATAAAACCGCTTTATGATTCTGAATTACCCAAGTATATATCTGAAATGTGCCGAGAAAAAAATATAGCTATGAATGACGAAACTATTTATTACTTTTTAAGAATCATCGGCAATAATCTTTCCAACATAAATAACGAACTGGATAAAATAGCAAATAATTTCAAAAAACTAACCGGCAAAGAAAATGGCGCTTCAGACAGCGGCGGCAATGATACCAATACTAATACTAGCACTGCGACTGTTTCGAATACAGGCAGAGATGCGGCGGACGGCTATATTTCAGACGGCAATAATACGGCACATAATAATAATGCGAAAAACGTGAAACATTTAACCGTTAAAGATATAAAGTCCTTAATTTCCGTGTCCCGCGCTTTTACTGTTTTTGATTTTATAGACGCTATAATAGACAAAGATTTTAAAAAAGCCTACAATATTTTTAGCCTGATATACGAGGAGGGCGAAGAACCGGTTAAAATAATTTCAATATTATACACAGAAATAAAGAAAATTCACAAAGGAAAACTGATGAACAGATCCGGCATTGATTTAAATACTATACTGCTGGCAAATAACATTCCGCCGTTTCTGAAAAATAAGTTCCTCTCAAGAATTAATTCTTACAATCTAAAAAATCTGTCAGATATAATAGAAATAATAGAAGAAACCGATATTAAGCTGAAAACATCCGGTTTTCCTGACAATCTGATATTTGAAGAGCTGATATTTAAAACAAATCTCGCAGTTAAGCAATATAGTTAAAAATATAATTAAAAAACAATTTTATTTTTTTGTTTTTTGCAGTTATATGTTTCTCTTTATCTTTTATCTTTGTTATGCCTTTACAGAATTATAAAGTTTAGTTATCTTGGAAACCTTTCTCGCTGCGTTGTTTTTATGAATAACATGTTTAGAAGCTAATTTCATTATAAAAGACACATTAATTTTAAAAAATTTCTCAACATTGTCCATATCTTTGTTTTCTGCAGCGCTTATAAATTTCTTCATAAATGTTTTCATTGCGGAAACATTGCTGGTATTACGGAGATTTCTTTTTTTTGTCTGTTTTACTCTTTTAATTGCAGATTTATGATTAGGCATAAATTTTGTTGACTCCCTATTTTATTTTTGTATTTACTTTATTTATTTTATTAAAAAACTATCTATTTCTATTTACATTATTGTATCAACAACTAAGAAATTTTGCCATATAAATTTTGCAAAGTCAAGGAAAAATAACACAACAGCAACTATTCTCAATATTTAAATACTTTTTTCTTGATTAACCTGCTCTTCTTCATATAAATCCAAAATTATGATGGAGTTTTTCAACCCATTTAAATACTTTTTTCTTGATTAACCTGCTCTTCTACCTCTGCATCCGTTGTATCAGTGTCTGCAGCGGTGTTTGCCTGAACATCTAATATATTCGCAGCTTCTTTTTCAGGAAGTTCATGAATATTTTTTAAAACAGACTGCATCTTTCTCGTTCTTGTTCCGATTAACTTATCTATATCGTCGCTTGCCTTATTGATTTTATCTTGAGCATTCTTTAATATATCGCCAAATTTATTGAATTCTGTTTTAACTGCCGAAAGCACATTTTGAACCTCGCCTGCATGTTTTTCGATATTAATAGCTCTGAAAACCATTAAAAAACTGCTTAAAATAGAGACCAATGTATTAGGTCCGGCAATAATTATCTTGTGAGTTCTGTAAAGACTTTCTATGAGATCTTGCTGTCTCGAAATTTCAGCATAAAGACCTTCCGTAGGCAAAAACATTATTGCGTAATCAGTAGTTTGCGGCGGAGAAATATATTTATTCTTGATATCTGCCGCATGCTTTTTTATTACGCTTTTTAAACCGTTGGATGCTTTTTCTATCTCGCTTTTATCACCTGTTTCGTAGGCATTCAGAAGAAACAGATACGCTTCTATGGGAAATTTTGAATCAACCGGTAAATAATTATAAGAATTAAAATTATTATCCTGCGGAATTTTTATTGCAAAATCAACCCTCTGCTTTAGACCATTTTTGGTAATATCGAACTGTTTTTCAAAATGTCCCGTCGATAAAATATCATTTAATAAATTTTCAAGCTGAACTTCTCCTAATATTCCTCTTGTTTTGACATTTGACAGAACTTTTTTTAAATCGCCTACCCCTGCGGCAAGCGTTTGCATTTCTCCTAAACCTTTGTGCACGGATTCTAATCTTTCAGAGACCTGACTGAATGATTCAGCCAATCTTTTTTCTAAAGTGGCGTGCAGTTTTTCATCAACCGTCGCACGCATTTCATCTAATTTTTTTGTATTTTCGTCCTGCAGATTTTTTACGCTGATTTCAACTGTTTTTCTCATCTGCTCAAGTTTTTCGCCTGTCATATTTAAAAAATTCAAAACTGCATCGTTTGAATTTTTAAATGAGCTGGAAAGTTCTTCCCTTGAACCCTTAAAAGAATTAGCAAGTTCCTCTCTTATTTTTGCTAATAAAGATAAGGTTTCATCGCGGCTGTTTTTAAACTCTGTTTTTATCTCATTTCTGATATTTGAGTCGGATTTTTCAACCGTATCTTTTAATCTTAGCAAATTTGTATTTACTTCGGAAAGCGCCGATAACGACCTGTTTGACATCTTAATATTTTCTTCAATGTCTTTTTCGTTTTTTTTACTTTTAAAAAAAATAAAATAAATATTAATGACAAGTAAAATTATGATTAAAACAGGCATGGTCGTTGACAACCAAAGATAAATGTATAAAATTGACATATTAAGGACAGGCTCCGATTTAATTTCTATTATAATAAAAAATAAAAACAGTAATATTAAATTTTTATTTAATATTTTAATATGTTATATTTATTGCATTGTATCTGCGGAAAGTTGCTTAGTAATATCATTGCACATTTGAATTTGAAATCTCAATAATTATCTCCGCAGCCTCCGCTAAATTGCCGACAAAATAGTCTGGAACTACATTCTTGTCATATTCATACATATCATTTTCCACGCAAAAAGATTTAAGACCTGCGTTAATTGCGAGCTGAATATCGGTATCTTTATCTCCGACTAAGTAAGATTTGCTTAAATCTATATTATATTTAATTGCGCTGTCTTTTATCATTTTTGTATTAGGCTTGCGGCAATCGCAAGATATATTGTAAGGTTCAGCTATCCCGTCTTTATGATGAGGGCAATAAAATATATCGTCAATATAAATATTATCTTTCTTAAAAATTGTTAAAAGCGCATTATGCACTTTTTTCAGATCGTCTTCATAAAAAAAACCTTTTGCAATTCCTGATTGATTGGTTACTATAATTAGTAAAAATCCTGCATCTTTAAGTTTCTTTAAGGCTCCTATTACCCCTGGAAGAATAATTAATTGGTCGGGAGATTTGAGATAGCCTATGTCTTTATTTAAAACCCCGTCTCTATCTAAAAATACGCATTTATTTTTTTTATTTTCCAAAATTCTGCCCTCTTTATTTTTTAATTTTTAAACTTATGAAAACAAACTCTATAAATGACCGAGCAAATAAATAAAATGCGACGGAAATTTTGTATCATCACAAAATTAGAATCGTCTTTTATTCCGCCGTTAATAACTCCGGTAGTTCTGTGAGCTTCATCGCAAATTACGAAATCGAATTCCGGCAATCCGTTAGACTGAGCTTTTTTAATTACGTCAAGAGATTGTGATACGTCGAAAAAATTACGGTTTTACCACCGTTAATGTCAGTCTTGCCGCTTTTAAAATTTTCTAACAATTTATCGGCATTTGTAGTAGCCGGAAAAGAAAGTTAAGGTCTATACCGGCATCTTTCTCGTTTAGACCAAATTCAGAGTGTGATTGAACAAAATCTTTCCACATCCATACATTTTTATATAAAGTTTTGTATATATTATCCGTCTTTAAAAAATTAAGCGTTAATCTTTCAAAAGCCGTACCTAAATCTCTAATATTAGTATATTCTGCTCTTAAATTTTTTAAAACCGTCTTTATCGACATAAAAATACCCCGCATTAGCGCACTATTTAATCATTTAATTAGTTTTATTTTAATATGTGATGTCTTCTAAAAAGAAACTGCTTCTATTTCTATTTTTGCATATTTTTGCACTTATTTCATTTTTTTTCGCTGCTGCCTCTTAAAATCAGCAGAATAATGCCTATCATTCTGTCTTTATCTTTTGGATTGCTTTCGGCGATAAGCAATGTAAGAGCCGTTAGCACATTTGGACTTAAGCGTTGTATATTTAACAAGCCTGCTTTTTGCAAAAACCATATAAAAGCAAATGCGGCGCTTCGTTTGTTGCCGTCGATAAAAGGATGATTTTTTATGAAAAAATATAATAAATTTGAGGCCTTTTCTTCAACGGTCGAATAAACATATTCTCCGCCGAAAGATTGAAAAACGTTTCCGACAATATTTTCTATATTCTTTTCCTTCCTTTCGATACCGAATAAATCGGTAGCTTCGCTTTTGGTGATAAGTTCCTTTTTTAGTTCTTGCAGAGCATTTCTCAATTCATTTGCCGTAATTTCTATCTGATTTTTCGTAATCCCCGATTTTGGCAGTTCTTCGGCATCGTATGCATTTAAAGAAAACCATGTATCCGCAAAAATAGATACGAGTTCTAATATATTGACCGTATCTGTCTTACTGCTTTCCGGCAAAAGAGCTTTTACATCGTCTAACGCTTTTAAGAATAGTTTATAATTTGACGCAATGCGTTCCTTATCAATAGAATAACCTTTAAAAATATATTCCTTTAAAGTTTTAGTTGCCCACCGGCGAAATCTTGTGGCATTAACCGAATTAACGCGGTATCCAATAGATAAAACTATATCTAGATTATAATATTCTATTTTTCTAATAACTTTTCTGCCGCCTTCTTTTTGAACTGTTTCCAAAATGGAAACAGTTGATTCTTTTTCAAGTTCAGCTGAGTCAAATATATTTTTCACATGCTTTGAAATTGCAGCTTTCTTAACGTTAAAAAGCTGGGCCACTTGCTGTTGTGTTAATAAAAGAGTTTCTTTTTTTGAATCAATTTCTATCTCAATTGCCCCGCTTTCCGACTGATATATAGCTATTTCATTTTTAATATTTTCCATAAATTCTTATTCCAAATTTAATCCTATTTTAGACAGTTGTGTTTTTATTTCTTCGTCCAGCCTTTTCTCTTCTTTCATTTGTTTCGATAGTTCTGCCGTCAGCCGATCCATCTTTTCCTCGAATGCTTCGTCGTCTTCTTCCGTTTCTTTAGTGCCGACGTATCTGCCGGGCGTTAAAATATAACCCTGTTTTTTTATTTCTTCAAGATTTGCCGCTTTGCAAAATCCTGCAATATCGGCATATTTCCCGCTTTACACGCTGGAGTGACTAAAAGCCGCGGTAATTCACCCTGAAAGCATGGTGAGTGCCAGCGATTTTATTAATTTCTTCATCGGTAAACTATGCTGCTGGTAACATCGGCAAAATTTAATACGTTATAATATTACCAATTATTATTTGCTTTTTATTTGCTTTCTTTAAAACATTTTGCAGACGCTGTACGATATTGAAGAAAGCCTTAAATTACATATCGTGGCGATAAAAAAAGAAGTCAAAATATACAATAATTATTTAACTATATTATTCTCTATATATAATATGATTCTTTCGTAAATTAAAAAAATTTTAGGAACTAGTTTTCCATAAACATTATTAATATTTATCACTAATTCATTTTCTTCCGTGGAATATTCGTGAGACAAAAAATTTCTGGATTTTCTTAATTCTTCCCAATCATCAGCTCTTTCGATTATCTCTAATTTTTCAAGTCTGTCTATTATATCCCGCAATGGTTTATGCTCATAATCTTCTTTTAGGTTTTTTAATATCGAAGGAAATAGTTTTTCTCCCATTGAGTCTTGCAATTTTGAATATCTAAATATTAGCTGATCGATATGTTCCTTGTCATCCTCGGATAAAGAACCGAAATCCGATAAGGTCAAGGGCATAAAATTTTTCATTTTGGATAAAGCATGCTTTATTTTAATTATATGTCTATCGCATTCATACACATAATTAAGAAGTCTTAAACGGTCAACGTCTAATTCATCGTTCATTATTTAAGCAATACTCCCTGAGTTTTAGCTATTTTATATATCGGTAAATTTTCATCTGAATCTGCGCTCTTAATGACAACATCTATTTTTCGTTCGCCTATTTTTTTTTCAAGCTCGACTAAAAATTTTAATTTATTTTCAAAAATATCCGCATTTTTATCCGTTTCGATATATATATCTATATCTCCGCCTTTTTTTGCGTCGTCAACCCTAGAACCAAATATATATGCGATAGAATCGTCGCCAAAAATTTTTGCGGATATTTCCTTAATTGCTTTGATTTCATAATCGGTTAATCTCATATATTTAACTTAAAATTAATTAAAACATTAATTATTTGGCTTTCAGATAAAAGTTTCTTTTTTTAATATTATATAATACTATTAATGCATATCAAGAATTTAATATTAATATTTAAAATAAAAATATTTAATTTCTTTAATCTTTTAATAATATGTATTACAATAATTACAGTTACTGCAAATAATTACTATGAAATTTTACGACAGAATTAATGTGCAAAAAATGCACATTGCTAATTTATTTCGATAAATTATTTTTCTTTTCTTATAAGTTCTTCATTCATCTGTCATAATTATTTTGCTCTGATATATTTATAGTAAACTATGCGCCGCTCGTAATATCGGCAAAATCGTATACTTTATAATATTACCAATTATTATTTGTTTTTTTATTTGCTTTTTTTAAAACATAAAAAGATTTTTCTATATTTTTTTGAAACTCTTTAGTTATACTTTGCCAGTCCAAAACATCAACAGTAAAATTAAGAGAAGATTCTTCAAATGCTTCCCTTAGTTTTCCTATTTGGCGTATTTCTAATTTCTTGTCGCAAACAACAACTAAATCTAAATCGGAACTATCCTTATTCGTTCCTGTAACCCTTGAGCCAAAAGCTCTAACCTCGCACTCATTCACATGCTTAGTTAATATATCAAGAATAGTTTTTAATTCGTGCTCAGCAACATTAATCATTTTTTTCTTCTAATTTTAAAAATAGGCGTTTTGCATCCTTTGAAAAGGTTTTTGCAACTTCAAGTACATCTTCTGCTTTATCATCGCCATACGCATGAAATGTTTCGTTTCGCGCTTCGTGATACTCCATCCAATTCTCTACATCTTCGATGAGCCCGCTTTTATAAGCCTCGCGGAAAAGTTCCCTCCTGGTAGCCCCGTCTAAATTAGTTAAGCCTATATTTATTTTGAGCCATCTTTTCATAAATTTCCAGCAAAGCTCGTAAGTAAATTCAAAATTTTGAATAACCCCTGCGCGTATCACTTCTTCTTCATCCGTATTAACTCTGTCTTTGTCTTTGATAATCCTATCGGCGACTTTAACAGCCCGTTCCAACGAATTAACCGCTTTTTGCAAACTGCTTAAATCTAAAGGCATGCATTACTCCTATAATCACAATTCATATTTATTTTGGCGATTACTGAAAGCTGGTTTTGTTCTTTCAATGACATCAATGAATAAATCAGGTGCCATTATTACAGATTTAACCAACTTTTACAGAGTTATTTCTTTATTTGGATATGAAATCATCTTTGTCAAGCATGGGGATAGTTCTTTGTATTTAATGTAAATAATCTAAAATTGTAATTTTTTGCCAAAGCTCCTATAATTGCATCTGCAAACTCTATTTGATGTAACTTTCTGTATTTATTTATATATGTATCTGTTAATTCGGCTATTTGTTTATTTATATCTAAAAAATAAAAACTTTCTATAACTTCACGAGTTTTTCTTTCCTCTTTTCCCTTCATTCCCGAATAAACCTCGGCAGCCTGAAAAGTAAAAAGAATATTAAATAACGAGAACTTTTTTTATAACTTCGACATCCTTTCGGCAACGATATTTCTGACGCTTTCGCTTTCGTCGTCTTTCATTAAAGGCAGATATTCTTTAGGGATTCTTTTCGACACCGCCTTTCTTACAAGCGCTTCGGGGTCATGCATCATATCCTTTAAATATTCAGGTGATATTCTTTCGGCAACTTTAATTCTTACTATTGGTTCTTTATCATATATTAACGAAGGCAGAAAAGATTCGTCTATTCTCTCGGCTGCCGCATGTCTTACCCAGAAAGATCTGTCATTCATCATTTTTGGAAGCTCTTTTGGGTCGATTCTTTTTGCGACGATTAAACGGACTTCTTTAAACGGGTCGTTTATTAGGGATGTTAAATTTTCGGCGGGTATTCTTGAGGCGACTTTATATCTTACGTTTTCGTCTTTATCATTTACGGCATAAATTAAATAAGCGGGATCTGCCATGCTTACGGCATTAAACCGCTCTTTAAAATCTCCGTTTTTTAAAATGTTTTTAAATTCGTTTTCAGTCATTTTATTCGTAACTTCAATAAATTAGTAAATTTTTGTTCTTTTATTTAATTATACATTAAAATTTTGCATTTTGGTACATTTTTAACTTTTTTTAAGATATAATTAATTCATATATCATATAGCGGAGGAAAAAATATGCTGAATATAAAAAGAATTTACGACAAGCCGTCCGATGACGACGGTATAAGAATATTAGTGGACAGGTTATGGCCGAGAGGTATGAGCAAAGAAAGGGCGAAAATAAATTTCTGGTTTAAAGATATAGCCCCTTCTAACGAACTGAGAAAATCGTTTCATGATTCGGCGATAAATTTTAACGAATTTAAAACAATGTATTTGGAAGAGCTTTCTGGATACTACAATGCCACGCACGATTTTTCGATCAAGAAAGATAAGGATTCGGTTAATCCCATTGCGGAAATATTAAGACTGTTAAAAACCGGAAACAAAAACGTAACTTTATTGTACGGCCTTAAAGACGAAATAAATAATAATGCCGCTGTTTTGAAAGAATTTATATTACACAAATAAATCATATCCCAATTATTCTATCATTTATCTTATTATTTTATTTATCTTATTATTATAAACATTTTTTATTAATTTTTTCTTTTCTATATAGTTGATTATTTTAGAATATATATTTTTGATTATGATTATGGAACAACTATACGAATTACCCAGCTAACAGCTAAACGGCTAAGCATATCTTTCTTCTTTGAATGGGTCTGCGCCGTTAGAATATCCTCTTTTTTCCCAGTATCCAAGCTCTTCTTTATCTAAAAACGTAATAACCTTAACCCACTTAGCGCTTTTATATGCATATTTATCGGAAATGACTAATCGCAGCGGATAACCGTGTTCTCGGCTCAACGTCTCTCCGCCGTACTTAATCGCAAGTATCGATTTATCTTTAACGAAAAAATCAATCCCTACATTTGTAGTGTAGCCATCGTAAGAGCCTATCAGAACATACTTTGCATTTTTATCAGGATGAACGATAGCGGCAATGTTTTTTGATAAAACGCCTTCCCATTCGGCAGATTCTTTAGTCCAGCCAGTAACGCAATGAAAATCGTCTATAACTTTATCGTTTGCCATATTCACTACATCTTGATAGGTTAATACTAAAGGGTTATCTACCAGACCATTTATCGTAAGGCTATAATCATCAACGCTGACATCCGGAATATATCCTAAGTCAAGCTGAATAAGTTCATCTACTTTTTTTTGATTCGGCGGTATCATTTTTTCTCAAATATATCCTCAAAATATATCCTGCAGTTAATTAATTCTCTCCCCAAGCTATAAGCACGAGGATTCCTTATTCTAAAACGAAAATAAATATAAATAAACAATACATATATATAAATACTATCTATAACAAATACAATATCATATCATATTATATTATATTATATCATATTGGTGAACTGCCTATCAATGAATGAGCTTCGCTGTACTTCGTTTAATAGGCTTCTTGATTCAATGACGGGATACTTTTTAATGCATATAGATATTGATATTGTGCTATCTAAGATTTAAAAATTATATCCTATAGTTAAATACAAATAATTATTTTTCATTGTTCCGCCGTTATAAAAATTGTCGGCGGTCACATTTGAATTGACTGATGTATCGCCGCTCTGCTGCGTTACATTCACATTAGACAAACTTATAGGCGTTTGCCCTATTGAGCCTACATGAAAAGAATCGTATTCATAATTTAAACCGACATACCAGTTAGATATAAAATTATAGTGAACGCCGGCATCAAAAATATCTTCGGTCATACTTGGAGAAGGCAGCGACGCACCTTGATTTGCGGCTATAAAACCAGGCGCTGCAAAACCTCTTTTAAAATTATAAGGTAATATATGAAAAGACACTTGACCGGAAAGATGTTTAGCAAATACCTGAACTCCCGCGCCGTATCGCATTCCCAACCCATACAATCCTTGAGCATATTGATCATTAGCTGCCTGCGGATTTGTTAAAGCGACATACAGAAGGTCATTCGGGTTAGTTGAAGTAAAATCATGCGCATAGAAAAAATCTGTAAAGCCGCCGATTCCCAGATTTGCATATGGAACCAAAGTTATCTTATGGTTATCCAAACTAACCGGATAGTCCACGCCTAACGGACTCCAGTAGTATCTTAGAAATACTTCCTGCATTTTACCTGTTATAGTTGCATCTGTTGTATTCATAGTTAAATTGGAACTGTCAACATAACTCAAATTAAAATTTGAACTTGAATAATAATATTTATCTTTAATGCTTGGAATAAAAAATAAAATCCATGAAATAGGCGGAGGCAAAAAATCGCCCACGGAAATAATATGATTAAACGAATGATATCTCAATGCCAATCCGTTGCCGTTAAAATTTGAATTGTTTAAACTGTAATTTAACGGAACCGTAACAGACTTGTTGTTAATTCCGGTTATCGTATCGGAAATATTGTCAATCTGGCTTATGGGATTTGAGTAATTTTGACTCACAAACGGCGATAAATCCAAATTAACGCCCCACCATTTGAAGGGACTGCTTGAACCTGCGCTGCCGGCGGGGTAATAAGATTTAGCATTAAACATACCGCCCGGATTGCCGCCGTTAACAGGCGGCTGCAGACCGGTAACGTTTCCTGCGCTGCCGGAGCTTTGATTGTAATTATTTGACGGTGTAATGCCGGTTATCGTCCCGCTCGCTTCTGCGACGCCAATCGGGGCTGCAACTGTAATAAATAGAGACAATAAAACAACAAACGAGAATTTAATACGATTTTTTCCGCTAAAATTAAAATTTTTTTTAATAATTTTAATTATTTTTTTTAGCAGCATTATTGTCCCCTTATTTTCAAAACTGCGTAACACCTTATACAATTTTTTATATTTATTGTTATATTTATTGTTTATATTTATTGTTTATATTTTCTATTTTCTTATTACGATTTTTTCGTTATCATATCATTTTATCATAAATTGTCAAATAATAAATAATATGATTATATTTCTTCTACTTATCAGGTCTTGTTTTCCACCTGTTGTGAATCCAGAACCATTGTTCGGGATATTCCCTGACAATATCTTCTATCGTTCTGTGAAAAATATTTAGAATATTTATAACATCTTCTTTTCTGTTGCCGGTATAGTCAATTTTCAGCGGTTTTCCTATAATTAATTTATGTCTGCTGTAATTTATTTTATTTTCCGCAACTGCATTAACTGCATTACTGCCGCTATAGGCAGACGCACTGTTGTTTAAATGCACGGCACTACTATGCTCAGTTTGTCTGACAATAAATGCCGGCACGATAGTCGCTCTGGTTTTAGCAGCAATATTTGCGATGCCCGGCATTGTACATGCGGATTTTCCGAAAAAATCTACAAAAACGCCTATTCTTTTAGACGCATTTTCATCAGGAAGAAATCCTATTATCTCATTGTTGTTGATTGCCGTTAATATTTCTTTAACGGCATTTTCTCTGTTATAAATTACCTTGTTGCCGGAAGCAGTTCTTAATCTGTAAAGTATCTGCTCTATATATTCATTGTCTAACGGTCTTGCAAGGACATTTCCTTTGTATCCCTTAAGACTGAATGTTTTTGCCAGCAGCTCCCAATTTCCGAAATGCGCAGTCAATAAAAGAATCGGCTCTTTACCATATATATCTTTAATATTGCTAAAATCGGTTTCTACAAAATTATCTATGTTTTCTTTATTATATTTATTTAACCTGAAAATCTCGATAAAAACCATACCGAGATTTTTATAAAAATTTACTGCTATTTTCTTTAATTCTTTATCATTTTTATGTTCACCGCCATTTTCTCCGCTTGCCCCAAAAGCTATCTTTAAATTATTTATAACGTTTTTTGCATGTTTTTTATCTAATCTGTAAAATGTTATGCCCAAAAATCTGCCAAAAGCTAATGCACAATTTACAGGCAAAATATTTAGAATTATATAAAAGCTTTTTACCAAAAAATATTCCGCTTTCCCTGCAATTAGATTTTTTTTCATTTATAGTTTATTTATTGTTTAATAATTTTACTGTTTAATGACTATTGTATTATTGTTATCCGTATTATCAATTATCATTCTTTTTTTATCATTTTTGTTGCTATCTGCAATTTTTTTATTGATATTGCGTTTATTGATATTTTTATTGTCGGCAAAACTATTTGTTTTTATTGATTTATTGCTAAAGAATTTTTAACTTTATCAGCTAATTCCGATTTTATATTTCCTATATAATCAAAATATTTTTCTATAATAAAATCATAAAATTCGCCGTCGATTTTTACTTCAAAGTCTAAATAATATAATTTATCTATAACGTCTGGAAACTTCAGCCTGAAATTCTTCAGCTTTACATAATCTTTTAACGTGGTAATAATTGTTATATCTTCATGACTATCCGTTATCGATTTTAACTTTAATATGTCTTCGTATTTATAATTATGATGGTCGCCATACTCAAACGTATCTGATATATAAAACCCGCAGCTTTTTATATTTTTATAAAAATACTCTGGATTGCCTATACCGCAAATAACTGCCGCTTTTTTTGCCGCCATTTCATTGCCGTTTGATGCCTGTCCGCACGGAATCACCTCTCTTCCGCCTAATCCGCCTTTGATATTTGACGGTACATAATAAGAATAGAATATCGGACATGATTTGTTATATTTTCTTATCTCTGCCTCTAATGACAAATCGTGTTCTGCCGTTTTAGAAATTATAATACAATCTGCATATCTTACGGAAGATGCCGGCTCTCTTAAAACACCTGCCGGAATGACAAACTGTCCGAATAAATTTTTAGTTCCGTCTATAAGAATAATATTTAAATTTTTCTTAATATTTAATGCGGTAAAACCGTCATCTATAATGCTTATTCTTTTGTATTTTTCATACTTATCGTGAACATCGCCGTATGCGCAGTGAGACGAAAATTCGCCATCATCATAATGGCTGTTATTATTGACATCGATACCGCCGCCGACTGCGGCATGAACCGGCTCTCTAACAGAATCGGCATCTGTTGCGGCTGCGGTCACAACTGCAGATGCATTTTCATTTTCGGTTTCGTTTTCATTTTCGAAGTTTTCCGAAATGCCGCTGATGTTGTCGTCTACGTTATTAAAATCAAATGACTCTGTTTCGTAAAGATCGCGCAAATTTACATAAGTAGTCTCTTGAAGACATAGCATAGAAGCCTTAAATCTGTTTTTTGACACCACTACAGGTACTTCTTGATTTAAAGATTTAAATTTTTCTATTAAAAGGAGAGTTTCGTCGGAGAGCAGATGCTTATTATCGTATTCCCATCCGGCAATATAGATTTTTTTTTTAAGTTAGCCCCATACCCGCGGCTAACTACGCAAGGTTTAAAACCTTTATTGTATAAATAAGAGGCAAGCGAATAAACAAGCGGCGTTTTGCCTGACCCGCCCATATTGATATTGCCTATGCTTACAGTAAAAATACCCGGGTCTTTTGACTTGAAAAGGATATTATTGGCGTACATAAACCTTTTAATTTTTGTAAAAACGATAACAATATATGAAATTATAAATAATGGTGATTTTAGAATATTCTTTATAAAATTTAAAGTTCCGCCGCCGGAAGCGCCGTCCTTTTTACTCGAGGTATTTTTTTTACTGTTTTCAAGAAATTTTAATATTCTTCGTTCTAAATCTGACATGCAAATCTCCTCTAAAAGTCAATTATTATGTTTTGACAAGGCATCAGATTAATTTTTTTGCAAATATTTTCTTTATAAATTAAATGTTGCGTACACAAAAAAATAAATCTGATATCTTTTTGATAATAACCCATTGATATAAATCACAATATGTTGCTGATAATTATGATGAAGTTGGGTTAAATAACTTTTCATTTAACCTTATGTTTAGTTGGTATAATTAATTTAATTTAAATTTATTTAAATTTATTTAAATTTATTTTATTCAAGTTTTCCGGCTTTGACGCCTCTTTTATTCTGCGAAGCCCTTCTTTTATTACGTCAAAACTTGTAGCAAACGAAAGCCGTATAAAATTATCGTTTCCGAATTCTATGCCTGGAACGGCTGCGACTAAATACGAATCTAACAGATAGGAGCAAAACTTAGCAGATGAATCTATAGCGCCGCTGCCGCTTTTTAGCACTTCAGATACATCGGCAAAAATATAAAAAGCTCCGTCCGGTTTTACAGGATTTATGTTTTTAATTTCGGTTGCAAAAAATTCCAGCATATAATTGCGTCTTTTTTCAAATTCTTCTTTCATTTTTACCGTAAAATCAAGATTTCCCCTTAAAGCCGCAAGCGCTCCGTATTGAGCAAACGATGTAGGATTTGATGTACTTTGCGATTGCAGATTATTCATTGCCGAAATTATTTCCTTTTTCCCTGCGGCATATCCTATCCTAAAACCGGTCATAGAATATGTTTTAGAAACGGCATTAACTGCAACGGTATTTTCTTTTAATGATTTGTCAACCATTAATACATTAAAAAATTTCTTATCGTCAAATACTATTTTTTCGTATATATCGTCAGTAACGATAAGCAAATCTTTTTCAACCGCAAACATGGCAATGTCTATCAGGTCTTTATCATTCATCATCACGCCTGTGGGATTTGAAGGACTGTTTATAATTACGGCTTTAGTTCTGGAACTATAGCTTTCTTTAAGCATATCAAGGTTAAACTTAAAACCATTTGATGAAGTATCTACAAGAACCGGCACGCCTCCTGCAAGTTTTACTATTTCGGTATAAGAAACCCAGTAGGGCGAAGGTATAATGACTTCATCGCCTTCATCAAGCAAAACCATAAATAAATTATATAGACTATGTTTGCCTCCGCATGAAACTAAAATCTCGTTATTTTCATAATTGACGCCGTAATCTGTCAAAAATTTATCGTGGACGGCGCTTTTAAGTTCGTCTATGCCGGATACAGGCGTATATTTTGTTAAACCTTTGTCTAATGCATCTTTTACGGCGTCTTTTATATAAGAAGGCGTATCAAAATCCGGTTCTCCGGCGCCGAAACCAACGACGTCCTTACCTTCCGATTTAAGTTTTTTAGCTTTTGCCGTTATTGCAAGCGTTGCAGAAGGTTTAATCAGCGACGCCCTACATGAGAGTTTCATCTCTATCTCCTTTAGAATATAACTTTTGAAGTTCTTCGGATATTAAAAGCGGCACCATAGTAGAAACATCGCCTCCGAGACGGGATATTTCTCTTACTATGGTAGAACTTAGAAATGAGTACTTTTCCGCCGTCATCATAAAAATAGTTTCTATATCCGGGTTTAATGTTCTATTTGTGGTAGCAAGCTGCAGTTCGTATTCGAAATCGGATACAGCCCTGAGCCCCCTTATTATAACACGCGCATTTATACTTTCTACAAATTTTACCAATAAACCGCTGAGCGCAACAATCTCAACCCTATCGTCTTCGATTTCATCTATGCTTTTTATCGTGTCTTTAATAAGTTTAACCCTTTCTTCCTGACCAAAAAGATAACCTTTTTTCCTATTGCATGCGACAGCGATTATAACCTTATCAAATATGTTAAGACTTCTTTTTAAAATGTCTATATGACCGAAAGTAACAGGGTCAAACGAACCCGGATAAACGGCTATATTTTTTTTAGCCATAGTCATCGGACCTGCTTGAGAATTATTATTATAAATCACAACATGAAAAATATAAAAAGGCATCTCCAATTAATCTGCCCATAAATTTATCCATACTATAAGCTATATTTTTATCATAAACAGCAAAAAAAAGCAATAAAACATTAACATTAGGCTGTTCGACGGATGCATCTAATAGTGAACTATAAAACAGATTGCGAAGAAAATAGCAGATTGCCGAGACACCTTACATTAATTTAATTATATTGTAATTTATAATTTATAAATCGTCTTTAGCCGTCTTTTTATATTCGTAAATATTTTCATAAAAAGACAGAGCAGACCTGCCGTATATTTTTTCTTTCGTTAAAAAATAATCTTCATATCTATTTTGCAGGATTTCTTTTTTATCGTGCTGGACAATTATCAGCGGGCGATAATCGCATGCGCATGAGCGGCAAGAAACTTTGCCTGCGATAGCTTCTAAAGTTTTTCCGCCAAGCCGTAATTCGTAGGGCGGATCTAGAAAAATAATATCCGGCAAATATGTCTCTAAAAAATTTTTATTAATTAAATTTATAACATCGCCGCAAATTGTTTTAACTTTATCTTTAACTTTAAATTCATTAGCCGTCTTACCTATAAGTAATGCCATTTTTTTAAAACTTTCCAGAAAAATGCATGAGTCTGCCCCTCTTGATAATGCTTCGAATCCGATATTGCCTGTGCCGGCATATAAATCGCAAAAAATTTTATTATTTATTTCATCGCCTAAAATGCTGAACAGGGCACCTTTTATCATATCAGATGAAGGGTTTACATCTTTGACGTTAAAAACATTCGGAATTTTTCTGCCTTTGAGAGTGCCGCTTATTATTCTCACGATTTATTTAACTATTTATTTATCTTTTTATCTTTTTATCTTTGACTGTTTGTTGATTTGTTAATTTTCTATCCGGCTAATCTATTCACTATTATTGATTCTATTGATTTTATTTGTCTACTAATTTTTTTAATTTGCCTTTATCGATTATTTCTATTTCTCTTTTGTTTAATCTGATAATATCCATATTGGAAAATTCCCGTAAGGCTCGTGACACTACCTCTCTTGCGGTGCCGGCAATATCCGCTATCATTTTTTGACTCAGTTTCTGTCCTTCAAAAAGCAGCAGTATCTTGCCTATTCTTTCCTGTGTATGCTTTAAGGAAAGGTCTTCAATCCTGCTTGTCAGAAATCTGAGTTTATCTGTCAAGCTTCTTATTATATTAAATGAAATTTCCGGATATTTAAATATTAAATTTTCCAAGTTTTCTTTCGAAAGCAGGAAAACGGAAGATTTATTAACGGCATCTGCAGAGGCAGGATTTATATTTGCGCTGAACACCGTGACGTCGTTAAATGACTCGCCTGCATAACATAATTTTAAAATTTGCTCTTTTCCGTCTTTTGAAGATTTGTAAATTTTTATCGTACCGCTTTTAACAAAGTAGATACCCTTGGATCTTTCGCCTTCAATAAATAAATTTTCTTCAGCTTCATAATTTTCTTCTTTTAAAACACCTGCTACTTCAGCGATTTTATCTTCGCTTAATGTTTTAAAATATTCTATGTTTTTTATTTCTTCAAAATTGCTCATATTTATAAGTATTATTATAAAATTATAAATTTATTGTATAACTCTATATTCTTAATCCTGCAATAGAAAGTTATCTACTCGGAAAAGGTGTCAGACACCTTTTACTTTAGACACCTTTTACTTTTTACTTATATTTCGCTTAACCGAGCAAAGAAATGCATAAATATTTTCTATTGCAATATTAAGTTATAATTCTATATCTTAAATTTTTATCTAATATGCTATAATACTACATCATCTTGTATTTTGTATCTTTTATGCTATATCTTTTATTTTTTAAATTTCAGATTTTGACGCGTATATTATTATAGCCGCTGCGAGACTTAAAAGACCGGCATATAAATAAGAATAGTCGGCTCCGACGGAGTACAAAAGCCCCATAATAATATTGCCGCCGAATATTCCGATGCTTCTTGCCGCCGTTAAAGCGCCCATGCCTTTTCCCCTCTTGTCGTTTTTGGAGATTATACTTACAGCCGTAGGCTCCAACGTTTCTATAATCCCTAAAGAAACACCCAGAAAAGCTACCGCAACATAATACAATAACGGATTCAGAGAGAAGAAAAATACTGCAGCCATTCCAGACGAACCTATAAACGTGAGAAAATAACCGAATCCCAATTTTTTTACTGTTTTAAGTATTGTTTTTCCGGCTATCAAACCTGTAAGAGATGTAAAAGCAAAAAATAAAATATACGACAGAATGCCTAATTCATCGTTTTTTGAAGACTGGGCAATTGTTAAAATAGGAAATCCGAAACTGAAAGAACTGAAACCGTATAGAGAAGTTGCAATCAGTATCCTTTTAAATAAATTTTCATTTAAATCGGCATCTTTGGGTTTTGCCGAACTTATGCTGCTAAGCTTGGCATTAACGTTATTGTCAGCTGCAATATTAGCAGAATTATTGTTATGTATCGTATTATTTTTAATTGTATTATCGTTACTGATTTTTTCCGGATTGGCAGGCGGATTGTTAATTAATTTTTTTTTGGATATAAGCGTAAGAAAAAATGTAGAAATTAACAGGGGTACAACCGTTATAAGCAAAATAAATTTTGTCTGCACATGATATGCAAAAAGTATCAACGCGTAAATGCCGGCAAAAAAACCGCCTCCTTCATCAAGAGCATGCAAAAAACCGAAAGCTTTACCGTAAAATTCTTTAAAAACAGACCTTGAAAGAAGAACCCTTCTTGAAGGAGACCTGAAATTTCTTGACCACCACCCTGTTGAGAAAAACGCGACCGCCTCTGCCGGATATATGCTGAAACCGGTAAATGAAAGCAACGGTATTAAGAGATTTCCTATAATAGCAATTTTTTTATGTCCGAATCTGTCTCCTGCACGCCCCCCAAAGTAGCCGAAAAAGGCGCCTATTCCATAGCTTATAGCTGAGGCTATGCCAAAATAAATAATGGAGCTGTGCAAGTCAAGAACTAAAAAAATAGGAAACATTACCAGAACAGCCTGATAGCCTAAATCGGCAAAAAAAGCTGATAATGATATAAAAAGAACATTGCTGTTAAGCCATTTGCCGCCGGTGTCCTTAATGCTATCGGATTTTATATCGTTTTTAACTTTAGTGCCGTCTGTTTGCATATAAATATGCCTCAATTTTTATCTTGATATCTCTTTCGTGTATTTTTTTAATATCTTTTTTTAATATCTTTGTATCTTTCTTTATAGCTATATTTTATCCGCACTATGATTATTTTAATTATAAGGTAAATAGAATATCCATATTATAATATAAACGCAACAAGTATTATAAGATATTTTTAAATTTTTTTAAATACATTACGATGCCTTAAATATTTTATTTTTAATTTAATTATGATATAATAGTCAGATATAATACAATTTATATGTTATATAAAAATATATCAACGGAGGTTTTAATATGCCTATAAGAGAATATAAATGCACTAAATGCGGGGATACAACGGAAGTAATCCAAAAAATAAACGAAAAACCGTTGGAAGTATGCTCTAAATGCGGAGGAAAACTTGAAAAATTAATTTCAAATTCTAGTTTTGTTCTAAAAGGGTCAGGATGGTATAAAACCGACTATGGAAGCGGAAGCAAACCATCGTCATCGTCGCCTGCAGCCGCTCATCATCACAGCACAGAGAAAAGCGACGCAGCAGTTTCAACGGCGGCAGCTCCGTCATGTTCCTGCGGAACGGGCGGGTCTTGCACTTCGGATTCCACAAAAAAATAAAATTAAATCAAATAATTTAATACTATCATTTATTATTTTATATATAATATAATGTTTTATATATAACGTAATACCGATATTAAAAAATACATCGTACAGCGTTTAAAAAATGGAGGAGGTGAGTTTAATTATGGCAAATAAACCGATAAAAAAAGAAACTAAAAAACCGTCAACAAAAAAGAAATAACTAAGAGTTCCTTAATACTGAAGTAGAATTGAAAAAATAATTATTAAATAATTATAATTTAAATTATATGCAGAATTAAGGAACTTTTAAAAATTTTAAAATTTATGCCAGAGCGTACAGTCCTTCTTCTGAAGTTCTTATTCTTTCAACAAATCCAACGGGTATAACAAATATTTTTCCATCTCCGTAAAATCCAGTTTTATTAATGTCCATTATAATCTTTACTGCTTTTGGCATTTCGCTTTCCGGTACTACTATAGAAAGCATTCTTTTCGGCAAAAAATGATAATCGTTATCTGCCGCTTCCATATTGTTTTTATTTTTGCTTATTGCATCTAATCCCGGGTCCAGCTCATTAGCTAAACCGCCGTGTCCTTTCTGTTTGCCTCTGCCGTGTACAGAATAGAATGTCATCTGAACATAACCGGCATCCGCGAGCATTTCTTTCGTTTCCTGAAATTTATGTCTTCTAATTACTGCCAGTATCTCAACTGCTTTTTCTTCAAATTTTGATTCCATATTAAAGTCCCTCCGCGCCTGTTCTCACAGTATAAGTATGACTGACCGGCACCACGAATATTTTTCCGTCGCCTATATTGCCTGTATATGCATTTTCCTGTATAATGTCGCATACTTTTTCTGCATCATTTTTACTTACAACCATCATAAGCTCAAGTTTAGGCAGTTCATCATAAACAACCTGCCCCACCTTTATACCTTTTTGTTTGCCCCTTCCAAAAACATGCATCTTGGTGACTGATATAAAACCGCCTGCTTCAAGCCCTTTTAAAACATCTTTCTCTTTTTCAGGTCTGATTATTGCTCTAATCATTTCCATAGATTCCATAATTTTCTTCTCCTTCTTAAATTGTTATTAAATCATTATTAAAATGTATTCTAAATGTTCCTATTAAAAATAAAAACAGTAATTGTGCAGCTATGCAATATTTGCCATTTTATCTTTCATTATAATTTTTTTTAGCCATGGCGGCGGATTGGTTGATAAAACTCCTTTTAAATTTTCAAGAACGGTTACTATTTTATCATCAGGTTTTGACTTAACCGGATGAATACCCGAACTGACTACTTTTGCAGCAGCAGTACCGCCTATACTTTCAACAAATATTATTTTTAAATCTCTCAATTTTGCAATTTTTTTTTCTATTTTTTCAATCTCATCTTCTTCTGCCTCAAACTCCCTTAATTCAATAAAATCAAAGCCTGATTCTGTGACATCATAAATTGCAATTTTTTTTGCCCATCCAAAATGGTCATTGATAAAAACATTGTCGGTTGTCGTAAACCCTACTTTCATATTATACCTCCTCCATGAGTTTTTCATTAACAGACATTAACAGATTCGCAGCTTCATATACCAGATTAGCGCTGCCCTTATACAGTATATAATGTTTAAAATTATGCCCTATCCGGTCTATTAGAGGGAAACCGGCTTTTAAAATAGGCACGCCTATTTTTTCAGCAGTGTATCCGGCATTAGAGTTTGAAATTACAAGGTCTATACCGTTGCCATCATTTTCAATAAGTTCGCCAAATAAATCAATATCGCCTTCTGTTAAAATTTCAAATCTGTTTTTTAAATTTTCATAAGCTTTTGATGTTGTTACTCCTATTTTAATATTCGCTCCGACTTCGCTCAGTACTTCAGAAAATGAATCTAATATATCAATTCCCTCTGCTATTGCAATATTTTTGCCTAAAAAGTAAAAATGCGTATCTAAATATGCATCCATTAATTGTCTTTTCTGTCTTTTATATCTTTCAGGAGTCTTTCTCAAAGATATTTCTTCAAGAAATTTAAAAAATAAATCCGTATTTTTTAATCCGCTGACATTGGAAAAATAATAAGTATTTAATCCGGTAATTTTTTTGACGGGTGCAATTAAACTTTTTAAACTGCTGCCTATAATTATATTTAAATTATTTAAACCTGCTTTTTTTAAATCTTCAATATCAGTTCCGCCGGATGTCGTCTGCAAATAGCCGTTTTCATCAAGATGTCCGTCCATCGAAGTTCCCAAATCAGGTATCATAACAGGCGTTATGCCGAAATCTTCCAATAAGTCTCTCAGCTCTAAGAAATCCATAGCAGTAAAAGAAAACGGACAAAACACATTAGCGCGTATATTTTTAATATCCTTATCCTTAGCGCCGTTATCTTTATTTTTATCGTTATTTTTATAATCGCTAATATTTCTTATATTATTTTTATCAATCGTTTCATTGTTATAAGCACCTGCCAAATTTTCCCTGTCGTCTATACAAAATGTCTGCAATAATGAAAGAATGGCATTTTTGTATCCCTCTTCAAAATTTCCGTCGTAATCCGGAGTGCTGACATAAGCCAGACTTAAATTGTCATAATCTCCGCTTTCTTTTAATTCTTTTTTTAACTCGTTAAAAGTCGCATGAATATCCTCGCCGTTTACTTCGCTTAAACCTGTAGATGTAATACCTATAAAAGCGGGGTTAATTTTATCGGCGATATTCTTAACCCCGGCTTTTAAATAGCTGCTTCCTCCTAAAATTGCTCCAAGTTCATTTAAGGCAGTCGTATAAACAGGTATATTTTCTCTATAATGTTTTGTCAAAGTAACCTTGTCAAAGCTGGCGCATCCCTGAGACCCATGCATGAGAACAACGGCATTTTTAATACCGAGGAAAACAATGACCGCCCCGAGCGATGAACTTGTTTTTAAAGGATTTATCTCAATGTTTTTTATATTTTCCATGATATTTTGTTCCTATTAAAATAAGCTAACTTCTTGTTTAGCGGAGCTTAACTTTAATTTGCTTTTCTGATAACGTCATAAACCGGACTGTTTAATTCAAGATAAATCTGCCTTCCGAGATGAACTATGCCTTCGTAAGAAGTATAAGAATTGCTTCTCTCTTGATTAACATCTAAAAACGGTATTAAAGATTTTATAGCCGTATATTGATTTCTTCCGCCTGCAAGCAGAATATCAGCTTGCTCGTCTTTTATCATTTTTATCAGATTAACTGGGTTTCCGTTATCTAACATTATAATATTTCCGTTTGCGTCAAATTCCTTGATTCTGTTTTTATCTTCTTCCGTACTTTTTTTAACCCCCGTCGCTATAACTTTCATGCCAAGGTCATTTAATGCGGAGATTAAAGACCAGCTTTTAACACCGCCTGTATATAAAAGAACTCTTTTGCCGGTTAAAAATTTTTTATACGGTTCAATCTCTTTCCGTATTATTTTAGTCTTTGACTCAATATTTTTTTTAACCTTTTCTATTAGTTTAGCATCTTTAAAACTTTCTGCTATATGCAGCATTGCATTATTCGTCGAAGACAATCCGAAAAATGATTCTTCTATAAAAGGTATTCCATATTTTTCTTCCATTTTTCTTGCTAAATATACTAAAGCTTTAGAGCATACAACGACATTTAGCCCTGCTTTATGCGAATACATTATTTCTTCCATAGTTGCATTGCCTGTTATATTTGAAAGTAAATTAATGCCGTTGTCGCTAAGCGCTTTTTTAATTAAAAACAATTCGCCTTTTATGTTGTATTCGCCTATTAAATTAATATTATAATCGGTTAAAATATCAATATTTGGTTCTTTTTTCCCTATAACATATTCAAAGAGCGCATCTCCGGCAATCTTATTTCCAAGATTTTTACCGCCCGAAAAGCCCTGACTTTGCACAGGAACTACCGGTATATTAAGTTTTTCGGTTAATTCTCTTGCGACGCCTCCTATGTCTTCCCCTGTCAATGCAGGTACGCAGGTATTATAGATAAAAACACCTTTCGGATTGAACTTGTTTACCGCATAAACGATTCCTTTTTTTAATTTATCTTCAGAACCGAAAATCAGGTCATTTTCATTAATCGAAGAAGTCATTCCATACATATAAAAGGTTTCATTGCCCTTTGATTCCGATGTTCTCTGATTATAGCTGTTGCCGAGGCAATTAATCGGCCCATGAACAACATGAAGAGCATCGCGTATCGGGCTGAGCACGATATAAGCTCCGTCAAGAGCGCATCCTCCGGTTGAAGAACCGGGTACAGCTGTTTTGCATGCTTTTTTTTCTTTCTTCTGTATATTATGCTCGCATGTAGGCTCATCAAACAACTCTTCTTTAACCTTAAGCTGCATTTTAATCGCCTCCTTTTTTTATAGTTTTATACTGTATAAATTTTATTTTATAGATTTTTCATCTTAAAAGCTCAAAATGAGCATCATCAGATGTTTCATCTACAATCTCAATGAATTTATTTACTATCCATGTCGTTAAATTAATTACTCCTGAATAGGCGTAAAAGGGATAACGGTGGATATTGACCCTGTCAAAAATAGGATATCCTAATCTGATATGAGGAACGCCGGCTTCTCTTGCTACAAATTTTCCGTGGCTCGGTCCTATAAGCATATCGACAGGTCCGGTCATTACAAGAGAGTGCAGGTGCCACAGGTCTTTATCTATATAGACCTCCCCTTCATCGCATCCGTATTCTTTCAGCAATGCTTCAACATCATTTTTGAATTCTTCATTACCGTTAGAACACAGCACATATTTAGGAATGCCGCCCATTTCCAGCAAATAGCTTGTCAGCCCCGTTAATATATCAGGGTCGCCGAATATTGCAAATTTTTTGCCGTGAATATACTGCTGCGCATCCGTCATTGAGTCAACCGCTCTGCCTCTTTCATCTTCAATTTCTTTTGGAATTTCTTTTCCGGTAATTTCAGAAACGGCCATAAGAAATTCATCTGTAAATTTTATTCCAACCGGACTTTTAACTGCTTTTGCTTCCTGTTTAAACTTATCCGCTAATAAAGCAATCGTCTTTTTGGTGCTGAATTTCTGAAGCGCAATAGTCGCTTTGTTATTAACGCAATTTTTTGTATCTTCTAAGGTAGTTGCGCCCTCATTGTATAGCTTATATTCGCCGTTCAGCGGAGAATCCAGCGTATTAGAGTAATCCGCAATAACAAGGTACGGTACCTTCATGATTGTTAAAAGTCTTTTTATTTCATTAATATTGCCGGTAGTCGTATCAAAACCGGGTATTATATTTATGGCGTCTGAAACGGATTCGCTTTTAACCCCTAACGTATCTATAATTGCAGCAAGCATATTATCGTAACCGTCTATATGGGAACCGACAAAACTCGGAGTGTTCGCATAAGGCGCAGGCACATCTTCAGGCAAAAATCCTTTTGCTCTGGCATTATTTACTATCGCCCCCAAATCATCGCCTATAACCTCCGTCATACAGGTTGTAGATATTGCAAACATTTTTGGTTTATAAAGATTCAAACAATTTTTAAAACCTTCAAACCCGTTTGCCTGTCCCCCGAACACTGCTCCGTCTTCCGTAAGAGAGGTAGAAACCGCCGCAATCGGTTCTCTGAAGTGTCTTGATAAATTATTTCTATAATAAGCAACGCAGCCGTGCGAACCGTGGACAAATGGCATAGTTCCTTCAAATCCTGCGGAACATAGAACGGCTCCGAGAGGCTGGCAAGCTCTTTCAGGATTAATTACAATAGATTTTCTTTTAAAATTTAATTCTTTATATTCCTCGGTTTTCATCCAGTCTTTAGTTTGCCGGACTTCTTCTTTAGTCATCTTAGCCATTTGAATAGCCTCCTCAAATTTTATTTGTATTTATAAATAATGCCGGCATTACCGCCGCAAATAATATACAACTTCTTATAATTACTTACTGTAACTGCAAAATATTTCTCAAAATTTGCAAACCGAGATGCTGTCTACTATTGATTGAATATCAATTATATATAAGTTAACATACGGATATTATTACCGTTTATTTCTTTATTTTTTCCATGTCGGTTTTACAAATTTCCATGACGGGCTGTTAATTGCAAGGTCCATATCTTTTGCAAATATTTCAAAGCCGTCATATCCGTGATAAGGACCGGAATAATCCCATGAATGCATCTGTCTGAAAGGTATGCCCATTTTCTGAAAAACATATTTTTCTTTTATCCCCGATGCAACTAAATCCGGTTTTAATCTGTGCGCAAGTTCGATAAACTCATGTTCGTTTAAATCATCTGCCACAATAGCCCCGTCTTCTAATTCTTTGGTCGTTCTTTCATAATCATCGCTATGTGCAAACTCATAAGCAGCGGTAACAACCTGCATTCCTAGGTCTTCATACGCTCCGACTATATGCCTCGGTCTAAGTCCTCCAACAAGTATCATGACTTTTTTGCCTTCCAATCTCGGTCTATATTTGTCTATAACCGCCTGCATTTTGGGTTCGTACTTTTCAATTACTTTTTCTGACTGCTCCTGTATATGTTCGTCAAATAAAGCGGCTATTTTTCTGATGCTTTCCTTTATTTTCGTGGGACCGAAGAAATTGTATTCAATCCACGGAATCCCGTATTTCTCATTATAATAATTTGAAATATAATTCATCGAACGATAACAATGAAGAAGTATATAATTAACTTCGTGCGTAATTCTCATCTCTTCGATTGACCCGTCGCCGCTCCAGTGGGCAATTACATTCAAACCCATTTCTGTAATAACCTTCATTGAAGCCCAGACGTCTCCTCCTATATTATAATCGCCTAAAATTGCAACATCATACTTAGTTTTCTGACTGTCGTCTAATTTGCCAGTACCGACAACATAATCCCTTATTGAATCATTGGCGATATGATGTCCTAAAGATTGGCTGACGCCTCTGAAACCCTCGCATCTTACAGGAATTACCGTTGTGTTTAAATCAGCGGACGTCTTTTTAGCTACAGCCTCAATATCATCGCCTATAAGACCTATGGGACATTCCGATTCCACAACAAATCCTTTGGTAGTTGGAAAAAGTCCTTTTAATTCATGTATCGCCTGTTCTAATTTTTTATCGCCGCCAAAAACAATATCGCGCTCCCTGAAATCCGTAGTAAACTGAAAAGGCATAAAATTTTCCACGCCCGGTACTCCATTGGCTAAATTCCTTCTTGTTCCCCAGCTGTAATGCCCGCATCCTATAGGACCGTGGCTGATATTAATAACATCTTTTACAGGACCCCACACAACACCTTTAGAACCGGCATATGCGCAGCCTCTGGGAGTCATGACGCCCGGCAGAGATTTCAAATTAGATTTAGCTATGCAAGACCCGCAGGCATCTTTTTTGTTGACGCCTATATGCTCCTGCCTGTTTTTTCTCGGTTTTTCTGGATAGATGTTCAGCACATCTTCAACTATCTCTTCGCTTTCTTTAATATTAATAGCCATTTTAATTCCTCCATAGATTTATGCTTGCTTATATGCAGTTAAAGTTAACTAAATTAACATAGCATCGTTTTACAGTTCACAATTTACTGTTTTTGCAGCGGTTCAAATTTATGCAGATGCATCGTCTTGTTCTTCGGGCAGACCTTTTCGCATGACATATCTCCGAGACAATCATCCATATTTTCAATTCTAACCACCATCTTATCGCCTTCATCTTCAAAGACGTAAACTCCTCCGGGACACACTTTGATGCATCTGCCGCATGAAATGCAGCTTTCCTGGTCAAAAGCTACTAAAAAATGCGGTACCCATTTTGAACCTGATTTTCTCGGAGCTACTATATATTCTTCAATATTTCCGCTAAAACCGTCCATAATACTCATAAAAATTTTCTCCTGTTTTTTAATTTTTATTATATCTATTTTATTTATCTTTATATATTTATATTAATTTTTTTATTTATTTACTTCATTTTTATATATTTTTATATATCTGAATATATCTATTTTTTTATTTAAATAATTAATTAATAATTAATTGAATAAGTACCGATTAGCTATATAAACAGCTATATAAACTATTTAACAATATAATTATTCATCTATTTAACTATTTAACTTTAATTATTTAACTATTTTACTATTTTACTATGCGTATTTTTAAATCAAGTCCGTCGCTCGTTATTTCGGCAAATTTTGACAAATTTGATTTAGACAGACAATATTTATATTCTGCTAAATCCGGCGAACAATTAAGCTTATTTCTTAATGACCTGACTTTTTGAGGCTGCATGTCTTTTGTGAGAATCAAAAACTCATCTTCAGGTATATCCTTCCTGAATTCAAATATTAATATCTCTCCGCGGCTGCTCAATATTCTGTGCATTTCTTTGAGAGATTCGGCTTTTCTTTCCAAACATTTAAATGTTCCTTTTAAAATAATAACGTCAAAATAATTGTCGCTAAAAGGCAGACATTCGCTGTTAGCAATCAAATACCGCAGTTTTTGATGAAAATAACCGTTGTTTAAATCATAGGCATTGACGTTTAAATTGACATTTAGATTGCCTGCAGCCGCCATATGTTCAGCAACTTTCGCATCATACATATTGTTTTTAATTTTATTATCGCAATTATCATAATAATTGTTTGCAAATCTCGCACCTGCAGCCTGCATATCTCTTCTGCTAAAATTTGGATTTGCTTCATCTGTAATCTTAGCAGAACTTTTTAAAGCATGGCTAATCATAATCTCAGAAATATCAACGCCTACAATATTAGCATTAGGAAGAACTTCGCTAAATCTCCGCGCTATATAACCGGGACCGCAGCCAAGATCAAGTACCGAATCAGGCACAAAGGAAATGCTGTTCAAAATTTTATTCACAAATGGTTTATAATCATTTTCCATTTTTCCTTTAGTATCGGAAGTTGCTATATATAATTCTTCATCCTGTGAAAAATTTAAACTTTTCTGCAGTTTACACCCCTGAACAGCATTTTCTGTTATCATGATCTTTCTCCTTATTATTATTCAACTTGCTGCTTATATCCTTTCCAAGCAGACCCGCGGCATCCGATCTGCATTGCCGGCAATGCTTCATGATGTTAATTCCTGTTATACCGTCTGTTACATTAGCTATATCCTGCCTTGTGGCAGCCGGAACACCTATTTTTTGAAAAAATGATTTATCTGCCGGTATCATAGGCATTACATTAAAAAGATATACTCCCATTTTTTTAATGCTTTCAGACATTTCTTTTATATGCTTATCGTTAATTCCAGGTATTAATACCGAATTTATTTTAACGGTAAGCCCTTCAGAAACAGCGATTCTTATGCCTTCCAGCTGCTTTTCAAGCAGCAGTTCTGCCGCTTCACTGCCTTTATAGCAAATACCCTTATAATTAACAAATCTATAAATTTTAGAAGCAATAGCTGCATCCGTTGCATTTAATGTTACCGTAATAAATTTTATACCCGCGTCTTTAAGGTTGTTTATATTTTCTTTTAAATTAAGACCGTTTGTACTCATGCAAAATATTAATTCAGGAAATTCTTTTCTGACTAACTCAAATGTCTTAAGCGTATTATCCGGGTCTGCAAGGCTGTCTCCCGGACCTGCCACCGCAGCAACGCTTATTTCATTATAAAGAGATTTTACCTCATATATTCTTTCTACCGCTTCTTCAGGAGCTAAAAGCCTGCTTGTGACTCCCGGTCTTGATTCATTTGGGCAATCATAATCTCTATGACAATAATTGCACGAAATATTGCAGCTTTTGGCAACAGGCAAATGTATTCTGCCGTAAGATTTTGATGCTTCTACGCTAAAACACGGATGCCTTTTAATGTCCTCGTTATTATTATAATCTGAGGCATTGCTATTCCCGTCTTTTTTTATATTCCTTATGCCGTTAATTGCTTTATTGTCTGTTTTCATGATAATTTGCCTTTTTTAAGTAATTCTGCCGTTTTATTGGCATGACAGATAAAATACAAAACTTATAAAATAATAAAAGAAAAATTAATTAAACAATTTATTTTGCTGCTGCGGCTGCTGCGGCTGCTGCTTCCGTAGTTCTTTCGTATTCTTCCATGAAGCCGTATTCCATCATTAAATCTTCCAGCTCTTGCATAGCCATAGGTGTAGGAATAACAAACATCTCATTTTCTTCTATTTTTCTTGCCAATTCTCTGTAAACATCAGCCTGCTTTGCGCCTGTTTCGTGTTCTATGACAGTTTTCTTTTTTATTTCAGCTCTCTGGACAACATTATCCCTTGGGATAAAATGTATCAATTGAGTACCCAGTTTCTTTGCAAAAGCTTCAACCATATCCTTCTCATTATCAACATTTCTTGAATTGCAAATTAATCCGCCTACTCTGACTCCGCCCGAATTTGCAAATTTTAAAACACCTTTGGCTATATTATTTGCAGCATATAACGCCATAAGTTCTCCGCTGCAGACTATATATATTTCTTTTGCATACCCTTCCCTTATTGGCATTGCGAAGCCGCCGCATACAACATCACCCAGAACATCATAAAATACATAATCAAGTTCTTTCTCGTATGCTCCAAGCTGTTCTAATGTTGTAATAGAAGTAATAATGCCTCTGCCCGCACATCCGACGCCTGGTTCCGGTCCGCCTGATTCAACACATCTGACTCCGCCAAATCCTATTCTGAAGACGTCTTCTTCCGTAACATTTTCCTGACCGACATCCTTAACAGAATTTAAAACGGTTTCCTGAGTCGCGCCGCCTAATAAAAGCCTTGTTGAATCAGCCTTAGGATCGCATCCTACAAGCATTATTTTTTTGCCGCGCTCGGCTAAAGCAGCTAAAGTATTCTGCGTTGTTGTGGATTTGCCTATGCCGCCTTTTCCGTAAATTGCAATCTGTCTCATTTTTGTTTCCCTCCAAAAAAATAATTAGTTTTTTAATTTTTTATCATGCGTTACGTGTTAAATATCAAATAAATATAACTATTAAAAAATATTAAAATTTCTATAGTTATTTTATTAATGCTTTTATGTTTATTATGTTTTTATGTTTATTAATCTTAATCCCATTATTTTTTATCGTTATTTATTACAATGCATAAATTATGCCAAATAAAAATAATAATCATAAATTAGAAAATAATCACTTATATAATTTACTATAATAATAAATGCTCTCTTATGCCATGCCATGCAATTAAACTATTTTAAAAAATTAATAAATTAATTGGAAAGCATCAAATGTCTTGTTATTATTACAAAATTAACAAATAATATGCCTAATTTTTGTGCATAATATTTGTTAATGATTAATTTTACATCAATATAAAATCTACAATTATTCATAAAAGACGGGAAAGACCTTTAAATTCTATATGTGCGCTGGCATATTTTATGCTATTAATTACGTGTTATATTATAAATCAGAATAATAGATGGAATTGTTTAAGCGCAAGATATATCATATATAAATATAATAATTTTATTGCACAAAATTTTATGAAAAAATCAAAAGATAAAAAACACGGCAATTTTTTGATAAACGATACAACCCTCAGGGATGGAGAACAGACTGCCGGGGTTATCTTTTCATATAATGAAAAAATAATCATTGCAAAAATGCTTGATGAAATCGGCGTAAATGAAATAGAAGCAGGCATTCCTATAATGGGCGGAGAAGAGAAGGACGCCGTAAAAACCATTAATTCCTTAGGTTTAAATGCAAAAATTATATCATGGAACAGAGCTAATATAGACGATGTTAAAGCATCGCTTGATATTGGAATGCGCTATGTTCATATTTCTATACCTATATCAGATATCCATATGCAGTATAAAATTAATAAAGATTTTGATTATGTAAAAAAAACTTTAATTAATATTTGCCGCATTTTAATAAAGGAACAAGTCGTATTTTCCGTAGGAGGCGAAGATTCGTCAAGAGCTGATAAAGACAATCTTTATGAAATAATAAATATTGCGGAAAGCGAAGGTGCTTATAAATACAGATATTCCGATACAGTCGGCATTTTAAATCCTCTTGAAATATATAAGAATATAAAACTTATAAAGTCTAAGTTTAAACAAATAGCAATTGAAATACATGCTCATAACGATTTAGGCATGGCGACAGGAAATTCTGTAGCGGCTATAGAAGCCGGAGCCGACTTTGTCTCAGGCAGCATTGCGGGTATAGGAGAAAGAACCGGGAATTGCGCTTTAGAAGAAGTTATTGCTTATTTTAAATTTATAGAAAAAAAAGAAATAGATTTTGATTTTAAGAAAGTAAAAAAACTTGCCGAAATTATAGCAAAAATCACTAAAAGACCTATTCCGGTGAACAAACCTATCCTCGGCAGAAATATTTTTCATCATGAAGCAGGTATTCATACGGACGGCATTATTAAAAACCCGATAAATTATGAACCGTATCAGCCGGAAGAAGTTGGACTCAAAAGAAAATTATTAGCCGGAAAACACAGCGGCACATCTATTATTAAATTCAAATTAAAAAAAATGGGCATCGCTATAAATGAAACGGAAGCTAAAGATATTTTATCTGCCGTCAGACAAAAATCTATAGATATAAAAAGAAATTTAAACGACGGTGAAATTATGGACATTTATTTTAATATTAAACATTAAATTATCACTATAAACAGCGCTGCAAGAAATACGAAAAATATATAAAATATATACACGTTTAATGAACCGTTCTGCAGTCTTGAAGTAGTCAAGGAACTTAGACGGTTAAAAAATTTTATAACCGGCATATAAAGATAATATTCTAACAGGGGGAATATGTAAGAACCGTATCCGCTTGAATCGTGATAAAAAGAAGCATAAGGGAAAGGATTTTTTGTACCGGCGTGCAAGCCTCTATTGTCCGCATTATCCGCGTCTATGCCAGAATCAGAATTCGTATCGGCATACAAAGTTTTTATCGTCCTCGTTTCAATTCTCTGCCTCGATTTATAAACAATATTAAACATTATCCTTATTGCGTTTGAAAAACCTAAAGCAGAAATTTGCGCATGCTGGTTTGAGCTTTCGGTTCCTCCCGTCCAGGCATATTTTACATATCTTTTTTCAGGTTTAAGCAAATAACGGTAAATTATATATAAAACAATTAACAGGATTATTGATACAAAAAATAGGTAAACCGGACTAGACGCAGAAAAAGTATTATAATACGGGATAAAAATATAATTATGCATTATTTTATCATTTATATTTATATGATAAATCAAGTTTGATACTCTAGACATGAAAGGAGTATAAAAAAACATAAAAGCAGATAACGATATGCTGAGGAGCACCGGAATTAAAATGGCAATATTCATTAATAACGGAACTTCCTTAGCTTTCATCGCCTTTTTCGACCTTGCTGAACTAAGGAAGGTTATGCCGTAAAGTTTCACATAGTTGGCTATCGCCATTGCAGCGCTGAGCGCTAAAACCGCACCTGCCGAAAAAAGCACTATCCTCGGCAAAATACTGTGTATATTAAAACCTAAAAAAACCACTTCCAGATTAAGCCATTCTGAAACAAATCCGTTTAAAGGAGGCATAGCCGCTGCCGATAATACCCCTATAAACACTAAAATTCCGGTTAATCGCATAGTTTGCAGCAGACCGCCGAATTTATCCATATCATGACTGTCCGTTTCATATTCGACATTTCCTGCGCCCATAAAAAGAAGGCTTTTAAAAAAAGCATGATTTATCAATGCGTATAAAGACGCCAGAAGCGCAAGAGCGGCAAGACCTTCAAGATTAAAATATCTGTAATATAAAGATGCTCCAATGCCGGTCAGAATAAGACCCATATTTTCAACGGTCGAATACGACAATAAAACTTTTAAATCATGGGTCTGAGCCATATATACTACCCCGAAAAACATAGTCAATACAGCTATAACGATAGTTACGGTTCCTAAAAATAATGCCGTATTTACCGGATGCAGCACATACAGACCGAATCTCATAACCCCGTATACGCCTGCAGACGTTAAAACGCCGCTTAAAATTGCGGAAACCCCCGATAAAGAAGCCGGATGCGCTTCCGGTAGCCAGATGTGCAGAGGCACTATGCCTATTTTTGCTCCGAAACCGAATAAAAATAGCAGGAATATAACATCCTTAAGTTCCGGTGCAATAACAATATCTCTCATGCCGAACAGATTAAAACTTCCGGAATGGACATATAGAAGCATAATAGCGGCGATTATTAGCATACCGCCGAATTCCATAATCGTCGACATCAAAAAACCGGCTTTAACGGTGCCCTTAATATAATGTTTGCCAAGCACCAGAAGATAGGAAGACACAGCCATTACTTCCCAGCTTATCATAAAAATGAAGGCATTAAATGAAAACAGCGTAAAATAAACGCTTAAAAGCATAATCCCAAATAAAAAAGTAAAACTTGACAGATTAATTTTTTCTTTAAATCTTTCAATATATTTTATCTGATATAGAGAAATGTAAAAGAATACGCTAAAGGAAAATAAAATAAAAAAAGCACTAAGCGAATCTAATCTCATCAGTATATTGCCTGCCGGAAAATATCTGCCGATGCTGAATAGCACACTGCCGCCGGCGTAATTCAAGTTAAATTCAAATAGATTAAAGAAATTATATACGGGCTTAATAAAAAAAGACAGGGCTGATATCACTGCAAAAAAAGATGCAGCCATATAAAGAATATTGCCTGCTATATAGGCTTTATTAAATTTTTTAAAAATCATGCCTGAAAATGAAACTACTATTCCGCCTATCGAAAAAATCATAAACAAATAGTAAAAATAGATATACGCCGCCTGATTATCTGCAAGATTATTCATATTAGTTTATTTTTCCTTCAAACTTTTCCATAATTATTTACATGCTTAATTTAATTTTAAAATTTCCATCGGCAATTTTGGGTATAATGCGCTTCGCTTATCATTATCATATCGTACTTCTTACATTGCAAAGCCGCCGGACTTTATCGACAGCAATACGTTAAGTATCATAAATGGATTTGGCGGACATCCGGGCACCAGTATTATATTTTCAGTTTTTAAAATATTGCCGTTTTTTTTATTATTTAAAAAACCGGAATTATTTAACCGGCTTTCAGAACCGCCTATATGCCGGGCAGAACTGCTCCAGATGCCTCCGGAAATAGGACATACGCCTGCAAGAAGTATGAATCTCGGATTCGGAGTATTATCCAGCACATTGTAAAAAATATCGGACATTCTATCGGTAAATACGCCGGTCAGCAATATTACATCGGCGAATCTGGGGCTCGGCGTTATAAATATTCCTAGTCTGTGCATATTATAATACGGATTATTCAACGCCGTTATCTCCGATTCGCATGCTCCGCAGGAACCTGAGTCTATATGTTTTACGAATAAAGATTTTTTAAAAAAACCAAACTTTTTTTTATCGCTGTTTTTGGCATTATTTTTTATATTATTCTTAACATGAGCTTCATTAATATTATCTTTACCGATAAAGTTGGAAAAACTGACGGCTTCGGCTATATTTGAACATTCCGAGACGCACAATCCGCAATATATGCATTTTTTTATGTCTATTATGTCTTTTACTTCTGTATTGATTTTATCGATTTTTTTATGAATTTTATTAATTTTATTTGCGCTGATATTATCTGCGCCGTTAATTATTTTACCTGTTCTGTTCTCTTTATCTGCCCTATTTGCATAATTTGCGCTATTTTTGCTATCGTAAATATTTAAAATATCTATTGCGCCTGTCGGACACACTTCCTGACATTTTAAACAAGGTAAATCATTACTGTCTAAAGTTTCTTTAAAATTTAAGCATTTATCGGTATCAAATTTTAAATACGAAAAAAAACCTTCGTAAAAATCGTTTTCCTTTGGAAAATTTACTGATTTAATTCCGAATTTTAAACCGTTATATGTCCATATAGCCATTAAAATCTGCCCCGATAAGATAAATTATTAATTATTCTGCCTAGTTAAATTTAATTTTATCTATTATATTTATTTGTCGCACGCCGCAACCGAAAAATTATAGCTCGTTTCGTTAATATTGAAATCCATCATCATAGTATTTTTAGTAAAATGTTTGAATACCTTAAAATTATTTTCGAACGGATATTTAATATTGATTTTTTTAAAAATTTTGCCGTCAAATCTTCCAGTTATGCAGAATATCGGACCTTCCGACGACTCAACGGAACCAAAACCGTATTTTCCATGCGGAACACCTGATAAGAACAAATTCTGATAAACATCGCTATTATATCCGCCGCTATTGCTATCATTATTGCCGTCGCTATTATTATCGCTATTGCTATAATTATATATACTGCGCATATCATGCTGCAGCTTGCCTGTATTAATTATATTTTTGCCGTGCCCATAAATATCATCCGTATTTATATTCGATTCTGACATATTTTTTGTCAATTTTTCAAAACAAATTTTAAGAATATCAAACGACTGCCTTATCTCGCCTATTCTTACAAGATATCTTGAAAGCGCATCGCCGTCATTATACAAAACAGGTTTCAGGGCAATATCTTTATAAAGCAAGTAAGGATATTTTAATCTTAAATCACGGCTAATCCCTGCGCTTTTAGCAACAATGCCTTCAGCATGAAGTTTTTCGGCAATTTCAGGATTAATCTTTCCTGTAGTTTTTAATCGGTCAATATGCGATTTGGTTTCCGAGTTCTGCTTTATTATTTTTTCAATATCTGTTATATAAGAACCTATTGCTTTTACTATATACTCAAAACATTTAAAATTAGCTGCACTATCATTGCCAATATCATTATTATTACTATTATTGTAAATATTGCTATCGTTATTGCTATTGCTATTGTCAATAAACTTATGGCAGAGTACATTATTTAATCTTACTCCGCCTACAGTATTAATACCCATAAGATATCTTGAAAATACAATCTCCGATGAAAGCTGTTTAATTTTTTCAGCGTAATAGGCATATAGCGAAGACGGCACTTCTAAATATGTAGAACCGGATATTTCGGATAAATTTTCTATATGATTTCTTAATCTTTCTAATTCGGCAAAAAACATCCTTATTAATTTTATGTAATCCGGCAATTTGTCAGTCAGCCCGAAATAATCCTCCGCAGCAAGACAATAGCTTAAAGAAGCTGCAAAAGCATGCGTTCCTGCAATCCGTTCCATGATTAAAATCTGTTCGTATAAATTACCTTTTCCCCGTGCTGCATTCATTGCATTTCTGGTTTTATAGCCGAGAGTTATATCAAGCTCATGCAACTCTTCGCTTGAAGTTAAAAAATGGTAATATGAAGATTCACATACGCCTTTTTTAACCGGACCCCAGATAAATTCATAATCGCCCAAAAATTTTTTAAACATAGGCTGATGTCTCATTTTTATTTTTATGCTTGTTTCTATTTGATTATTATGCGTACTATTCCGTCTAAAAAAGACTTTAGCGGCGATGGAATATATAGCCCTAAAAAAATTGTAAGTATTAGCGGTATCGCCATAGGCACTAATGAAGCCGGACCGAAATCTCCTCTTTTGAGCTGCACATTGTTCGCATCATATATATTTGCATTCTCGCCTGACACTCCAAAAATCATTGAATTTATCTTGGCTAATATTGCAATAAAAGCTGCTATAAGCAATATTATCAGCAGCGCCGATATAAAATAATCGCTTTTTTTAAAACTTTCCAGAAGTATTAAAAATTCACCTATAAATGCCGCAGAAGGTGGAGCTCCTACAAGGGTCAGAGCCCCGGCTATATATAAAAAAGCAGTTTTGGGCATCGTATAGATAACTCCTTTTATATTTTTAATCTCCTTTGTTTTATATTTATGAAGCAAATTTCCTGAGCCGTAAAACATTATAGGTTTTGATAAACTATGAGCCAGCATTTGAAAAAGCGCGCCGAATGTTCCAAAAACACCGCCAAGTCCAAAACCTAAACTTATAATACCCATCTGTTCAATACTAGAATATGCAAAAAGTCTTTTAGTAGAATTCTGATTAATTATACCCATGATACCCACAAATATAGAAAAAATTCCTGCTATAACGAGTACCGTCTCCGGATAATTAAAACCGGTGCTTCCTCCTGCTATGTTAAAATATCTTATAATGCCGTACAGCGCAACATTTTCTAAAGAAGCCGCAAGCATTGCGGACACAGGAGAAGGCGCTTCGGAATACGCATCCGGAACCCATGTATGCATCGGCGCAAGTCCGACTTTAGTGCCTAAACCTATCACTATTAAAATAAACGCTATCTTAACTAAATCTTTGTTCAAATATGCGGAATGGGCGCTTAGAACAGTCCAATCTAACGAAGACACATGCAAACCGTAAATACCATGCAGGTTTCCCGACAAATAAAATAGAACCGTTCCTAATAAAGCCAGCGAAATGCCGCTTGAAACTACAACTATATATTTCCATGCTGCTTCGATAGATTTTTCCGTAATTTCGGTGATAACCAAAAAAGAGCTTGTTATAGTCGTAAGTTCGATATCAATCAAGTAAAGCGCCATATTGTTCAGGATAGGCGCAACAAGCATAGTAAGAGCAAACAGATTAATTAATAAATAATAACGAAAAAACTCGCTATCCGTAACAGATTCATTTTTCACGGCAAGTTTCATGTAGGAAATTGAATACATGGAAGATAAAAAATAAATAAGAGCGACTAATAAAACAATATAAGCGCTAAATTTATCTATAACTACGGCATTATTAAAAATAGATATGACGCCTGCAGAACCTCTTTCGCTCATTAAATAAATTAAAAAAGCGACGGATATTGAGAGCGAAACAATCGATGATATAAATGTCAGCGCTTCTGAGACTCTTTTATTTTTTAATACGAAAGAGCAAAGCCCTGCAATTAAAGGTATAAACAGAAATATTATTATTAATATTTTCATAAAATTATCCCACAAGCCTATTCAACATTCCCGTTGAAAATGAACCGGTTTTTATTTTCATTACCATTGAAAGAATTAACATTGCAACTACAGTGACAAGAATATCGAAAAGAACGACTAATTCCACTATTAAAGGCAGTGTCGGCGTTAATATGACGGAAAACAGAAAAATACCGTTTTCAATCACGAGCAAACCCAAAATATGGGTTATTGTAGTATATCTTGATATAATCATAAAAAATCCTATAAATATTAAACTTAAGGCAATAGCTGCTGAATTTATAATTATATCCGGCGCAAAATTATGAATAAGCCTGAATGTTAAAAAATAGCCGAATACCGTCAGAATAAGCCCAATAATAATGGATGCCGGAATTTTTATGCTGAAATTTATCTCTTCTTTTATGTTAAACTTTTTCATCATATTTAAAAGCATATACGGCACAGCCAAGCATCTTACTATCAGCGTCAATAGAGCGACCATATACAAATTCACGCTGCGCGTTTCAATACCGAGAATAAGCGTCAGTATAAAAATCAGAAAGGATTGAATACCGTATGCGTGAATGTAAAACGATATCCACTTAGAACTCAGCATTACAAAAGACAAAAGAAGTATGAAAGCCGTCAATAAATCAATCGTCACATTTAAATAAACAGGCAGCGCAAGTCCCAGCATAATTATATTCTCCAAGAGTTCTTATATATTATTAGTTTAAACTCATAGCCAATAACATCATATTTTTACCAGTAATAAATAATTAATAAATATGTCTAAAGATGTCTAAAGGAAAAGTCTAAAATCCTTTATACTGAAAAGTCATTATAGCTAATACGCTTAATACAAAAGCGGCAGCAAAATATTCCTGATATCTGAAAAATCTTAATCTTGATATGGATGTATCAATCAGCGCCGCGATTATACCTACTATGAACATTTTAAAAATTAATGTGATAACTGCGATAAACAGCGATAGAGGACTATGATTTACCGCAAGACCCCACGGAAAAACCAGAACATTTAAGAAAATAACGAGCAATAAAAATTGCTTCATATAGCCGCTCCATTTCAGCAGCGCCAGATACGGTCCTGAGTAATCCAATATGCGGGCTTCTTCAATCATACTCATTTCAACATGCGTAGATGCGTTTATCGGTCTTCTGTCAGTATCGGCAAGAAACAGCAAAAAAAAAGCCGTTATTATTAAAAAATGCGAAGAACTGAAATATAAAGGCAAATGAGAAATTATAGTATTCAGCATTACATAAGGCAAAGTTGATTTTGCAATTAAGGCAACCCCCACAAAAACTAATATCAGCGTAGGTTCTGAAAGAATAGCAAGAACAGTTGCCCTTGAAGAGCCGAGCCCGCCGTAACTTGTACCTTTATCAAGCGAAGCTATGTTTATGAAAAAAGAAGACAGCGAAAACAGAAAAGCTCCGCCCAGCATATCTCCCATAAACCCCAGCGGCAGGGGGTACGCAGTCAGAACAGGTATCAGCATAGTAATAAGTATCATTGATATAAAGGAAACAAAGGGGGCAAAACGAAAAACAAAAGACGAATCTTCGGAAATTATAACTTCTTTATGAAAAAGCTTATACAGGTCATAATACGGCTGAAATATAGACGGTCCTCTTTTACCCTGAATAATCTCTTCAATTCTGTTAATAAATCCGGCAATAAGCGGAGAAAATACAAGGACGGTGATAATCTGAAATATCTGAAAGACGGCTGAAGTGATATAGATATCCATATAATGGGTCACAGCTCCATTCTGCATCTACATTATTATTGTTGTTTGTTAGAATGTAAATTAAAAATTAATAATGTAGGAGTCATCAGCCTTAAGATTTAATCAAAAACCTTAAACGATAAAAAACAACCCAAAGGCGTTATAAGCAGAACCCCATTGCTCTTTGTATAAATACAATCAAATTGTACACCTTAAAAAAATAAATGTCAATATACCTTATTCTACAATTTTGCGATATAAAATATTGGGATATTTCAAAGTCAATAGACAACAGAATATAAAATTCTAGTGTATGGTTAAGGTGTATCTTCATCATACTTATCTGTTTGCAGTCTATTTATATTTTGTTTATAATAGGAACTTACAATTTTAATTTAAGGTAATAAAATAATTAAGAAAATACAGCACATTAGAAAAATTTCATAGAATATGAAAATTCTCCACATAATTTCTTCAAGAGGTTGGGGCGGCGCTGAAAATTCCGCTGTTTATCTTGCAAAAAAGCAGATTGAGAAAGGGCATAAAGCGTTTTTTTTTATACATTCTCTTAATAAAAAATGATTTTTTTATTAAAAAATGCCGGCGTGCCTTATTATTCAATTTTAGACCCTGAAAGAAAAAATGTTTTTGCAGTTAAAAAAATAATAAATATATGCGAAACGGAAAATATAGATATAATACATACTCACTTAGGAACAGGAAACTACCTCGGGGTTTTAGCCGGCAATTTCCTTAAAATACCGGTATTCAGTACCATTAATATTTTTAGCGGCTATCCGTATTACGCTCTTGCCGATAGATTATCTTTTGTAAGTCTGTCAGTAAAAAATTATTTTATTGAATATTTTTCAAGTGAAGAATATAAAAGATATACGCCCGGTTATATCGAAAAGATTATAAATAAAATTTTCAAACTAAAATACAATGCTTTAAACATAAAAGAAATTATAAACAAGATGGATATAACCTATGAAAGAATAGATGAAAATGAATTTACTAATTACAGTATTAACAATACTAATACTAATACTAATTGCAATTTAATAAACAACAAAAATAATACCGGCAGTGATGAAAGTCTTGATAAGTTTAAAAATTTCTTTAATATCGGAATTACAGGAAGAGTCACGGAACAAAAAGGTCAGGTTTATCTTGTAAAAGCAGCGGAACTGCTGCTAAAATCCGGCTTAAAATCTTTGACTAATAAATCGTTAATGTTCCATATCATAGGAAATGGCAATGATGAAAAAAAACTGAAAAATATAGTTAATAAAATGGGTATTGCAGATAATTTTAAGTTTTGGGGGTATCAAAAAGATGTGAGAAAATTTGTAGATATGTTTGATATTGCCGTTTCATGCTCTTTAAACGAACCTTTCGGCGTTAATAATATTGAATACATGTTTATGAAAAAACCATGCATTGCAACAAATACCGGCGGAATACCTGAAGTTTACGATAATACAAATATTATCATACCGCCTAAAGACCCTGCTAAACTTAAAGAAGCAATCGAAACGTATATCAAAAATCCTGATGTTATGAAAAAAGAAGCATTAAAAGGTTTTGAAAGGGCAAACAGACTTTTTAAATCGGATATTTCGGTAAATAGGATTATAAGTATTTACGAAGATATGCTTATACATCGGTAGCTTCCTGATCCAGCGTCGAAAATTTGATATATTATATAGTTATATAGTTATATAGTTATATAAAGATATCACTATTTTTTAATTCAGAAATTTATTAAAATTAATGTTAATAATCATTTAATAATTTATCTGTAAAATTAACTATCTAATTTAGCCTGTTTAGCTACTTTGTTTAACTGAATAATACTATTATAAGTTATTATAAATAATTAAATAATTTCAATAAATAATCGGCGCACACCCCAGAATTAAATTTCAATTTCTTCAGCATATGACGGAATGTAAGCATTAAAGCCCAGAGGAGCTATTTTTTCTTTAAAAATATCCATCTTATCTTCGTCGCCGTGGATAAGGCATATTTTCGTTTTAGACTGATTTTTCAGAGCGCTCAGCCACTCAATGAGTTCGTTCTGGTCCGCATGCGACGAAAAACCGTTTATCGTATGAACAGAAGCGTTCACGTCAATATGCTCGCCGAAGACATTGATAGTTTTATCGCCTTCTACAATTTTTCTGCCTAATGTTCCTCTTGCCTGATAGCCTATGAAAATAATAGAATTTTCTTTTCTCCATAGATTATGTTTAAGATGATGCAGCATTCTTCCGCCGGTAAGCATACCGCTTCCCGCTATTATAATTGCGCCTTCCGTGAATCTGTTTATTTCTTTTGATTCTTCAACATCTCTTGTTTCAGTGAGGTAAGGTATTTCAAAGGGATTATCTTTTTGAAATAATTGCAGTTCGTCTTTTCTGAAATATTCGGGATTTTTAAGAAATATATCGGTAATATTAATTGCAAGCGGAGAATCAAGAAATATTTTGCATTTTGGAAGTTTGCCGTTTTTATAGAATCCTTTCAGAATATATAAAATATCCTGCGTTCTTTCCATAGCATAGCTGGGAATTAAAACGTTGCCGCCGTTTTTAAAAGTTGTTTCGATAATATTTAAGAGTTCTGTTTTTGAATCGTCAAAACTTTTATGAAGCCTATCTCCGTACGTAGTTTCAATATATACGGCATCGGCTTCGTCGGGATATGAAAAATTATTGACTATAGGTTTATTTTTGTTGCCGAGATCGCCTGAAAATATGATTGAACTATCACCGAACATAAGTTTTACAAAACTTGAACCGAGAATGTGACCTGCATCTTTGATCTCTACTTTGATATTATGTTTTTCGTCGAGGATAAACGGGGTGTTATATGTCAATACAGGATTAAAATGGTCTAAACTTTCAAAAACATCAAGCTCATTATACAGCAGAGCCGAAGATGAAGCGGAAGCGGAAGAACGGGATGCAAAAGATGCGGAAGATAAATGGGTCAAAGAATGCGGATCAGATTTTTTTTCCGGATTATATCTGAGTTTCTTTTTTAAATCGTGCTTGTAGTCTTCCAGCATAATCTTTGCCGTATCCAGCATTATCAGCCTTGCAAGTTGAAATGTCGGCTTTGTGCAGTAAATTTTTCCCTTGAATCCGCCTTTTATGAGCATAGGAATCCTGCCGCAGTGGTCAAGATGAGCATGAGTAAGTATTAAGTAATCAATGTCTGCCGGATTGAACCCTAATTCAGAATTTTTATTTTCTTCATCCTTGCCTTGAAAAAGACCGCAATCTATCATCACTTTAACGCCGTTTTCATGAACTATGTGGCAGCTTCCCGTGACTGTTTTTGCTGCGCCGAATGATTGTATTTTCAATTTTCCTCCAGATTGTGATATAATGCTTTTTAGTTTAAGTTTATCAGATTCAGCTATGCATGGTTATTAGTTTAGTTCGGCTGAATTTGATTTAATTAAATTAAGCGGTTGATATAATATAATAATAATATTTAAAAAGTTAATATAAAATCCGCAATAAATAATTACAATAATAACTGATACATTTATGCTGATTGTAAGTTATTTATCTATAAATTATTTAAATGTCGCAAGTTATATCTTACTTTAATTATTTTTATTTTTAAAGTATAAATCATTATGAATATAAAATAAATATAATTAATCATATTTTTCAAATTATATTTAATATTCTGCAGCTTTTTAATATTTTTTTTAAATTTTATCATACTTTATTATAACTATATTTCAATAAGTTACATTACGGATTATTCTTTATATCCTTAATTAGTGCAAATATGCCATAGAATACATTATAGCTTATCTTGCAGTTTATTTTTTTATACGTTATTATTTAAAAATTAGTTTACGGAGGTATACAACATGGGTCAGTACTCAGGTGAATTTAAAAAAATATTATTTTTAAGTTTTTCTATTATTGCAATAGCAGGTTTTTCTATTTTTTTATCAGGATGCGCAGCTAAACCTAAACCTAAAAAAATATATTCTCTAACATATTATAAATCTCATATAAAAAAAGCAAAAGCTGAAGTGTTCAGCTGCAATCAGATGCTTGTTTCGGCTATTGCTCCTCATATCCCGAAAAAACCTATACGCTGGAAAAGTAATATAGGCGATAATTTCCGACATCTCGCCCAGTTATACGGAACTCTCCTTGAACCGGTGCAGATGTACAAGAATATAATAACAGGCGGAGGGCACAGTTTTAAAAATTGTATAAATGCATTATCCGTACTTTATCATAAAAGCAAGAAAATATATAAAAAACAGCACCCTTCATTGTTTTAAAGGTAATTACAATTAAAAAAAATAATTAATGAAATATTCAACGGACGGCATATGAAAAACATTAGAGATCTAATTTTGTCTTATCTCGCATTATATCCCAATAAACAAAATGAACCCATAGAAACGTATCTTGCATTATGGCAGTGCCTCAGTCTGATTTCACAGATTAATTCAAGCAGGCATTCGACTAAAAATAAAACCGATAAAGATAAATTGAATGATTTATTTAAAGATTATGCCAAAAATATATTGGAAGCGCTTAAAGATACAGAAATTATTTTAAAAATCAAAAATATCCTGTCATTTACAAATTCCGAATGCCCTATTCTTATTACAAAATTTGAAGATTTAAGCGAATATATAAACAATATAGGCGAATTATCCGATTTGCAGGCTGAATTATCGAATCTTAAATCCTATGCAAAAATTAATTTTAATTTTAAAGGACATATAAACGATATAAACGAAGAAAATACAGCAGAAAAAGAATCATACAAAAAAATTAAACAGATAGAAAAAAAATTGGATTATTTTTTAGAATCTTTAGTCAGCCTGCTGCACTTAGGTAAAAATAAAATGTTTAAATCTATCAAGCTGGATTTATTGGGTAATTATGCGTTAGATTACGCGTCTGATAGTTACGTATCAGGCAGCTGTTATGCGTCAGATAATTCAGATACTACCGATAAGAAATTATATACGTCGAATAAAAGCAATATGAATATGAATAGGGGTAATATTATTCATAAGATAAGTCATGATGAAGAAATTAAAAACCTTGAAAATTTCACAGGCGGTAATAATGATTTTTCGGATTTTGATATTGAATTTTCAAATAATGCTGCCGACATCTTGTATTGCATCATCATCGGTATATTGAAATCATAACTATACTATATTAAAATTAAATTAAGGATATAAGCCAAGTGGTTATAAGTAAATATTTATTGTATTTGTATTAATTATATTTATTCTGCTCCTTCTCCGTTGGGGTACCGGCACTAATTAACCTTATTTAATCAGAAACAGGAGGAATAATGACCGAAGATGAATTTAAAAATATACTAAACTAAAATAAAGGTCTGCCCACGTCCGATACGTCTTTCAAAGCGGCATCAGTTTCGCCGTTACCTTTTTTGAATGGTATAATATCAATAGAATCATCGAAATCAGCCATATATATTTTTTGTTCCTTTTTAGAAATCAGCAGCCATATTGTATAGCAAAGCCCCATTGCAAGCATAATAGCAGTAATTAAATCAATAGAAGAACCGAGATGTTTGGGTCCGTAAACAAAAAATAATGCAAGAAGAGCCCCTAAATATATAAAAACGAAGAAAGCGCCCGATAAGATAATAATATGGTTGTGATTACTCATGGAATGTTTGATATTTTTATGATACTTTAGTAAAAATATTATAGTATTAAAGCTGTCTAAAAAAAACTCTGCTACCAAAAAAAATCCTGCGGTCGCCAGAACTATATTGAAAAAATTTTCAAACGAAGGAAAAAAAATTTCTAGCAAAATTGTTGCGAAGGATAAAATTAAAGGTATTAATATAGACCACTTCGGAACCCTTTTTTTTGATAAAAATCCAAAAAATTTTGGCATTATTTTATCTCTCGACATTGAAAAAAGCGCTCTTGATAATATAAAAGTAGTAAGCCATAAAGACCCTGCGGTAGAAGCAACTAAGGCTAATTTCATAACCGGCAGAATAGACGGATTAGCATTATTAGCCCATGCAAGCAATACATCGGGACTTGATTTCAATGTTTTTAAAGATGTTTCATGAAGCAAAACAGGCCATATAATGTAATAATAAACAACCACCATTATCGCGCCTATTATTCCGCTTTTACCGGGGGTTAATTTTGGCTGTTTCGATTCTTCGGAAGCATATGAATCTATTTCCCAACCATCAACAATGGTAGCCCCTATAATCATGCAGACTATGATTCCTGAAAGATTAAAATTCGAAAATGAAAATATATTGCCGCTATGCATGCCGTATGAAAATTTATCCCATATGCTATATCCTATCACTCCTATAAGCAAAACAGCTATAATTTCCACAAACAAAAATATTTGAGTAACAATTGCGGTTAATTTTGTTCCGTATAATAAAACGAATCCGGCAAAAACAGTCCATATTAACGCAAACAAGATTTCATAAGAAACATTAAATTGATTAAAGCCGAGTAAATCAAGCGTAAATCTGGATGCCGGAATTAAAATGGGCGGTATAGACCAGAAATATGCCATTATTATAATCCAAGCCTGAAAATTAGAATAATTAATACCTACTATTCGTCTGGACCAGTGATACGATGCGCCTGCATTCGGAAAATGTTTGTTTAATGTTAGAAAAATCCATGATGAAATTAAAAACGGCAAAGCAATTAAGCCTATAGCCAAAGGTACGAAAAGCCCTGCGCTTTGAACCATGCTCGTTCCGGCGGCTGCAATGCTAAATATGGGCGCTACGCTTGAGATTGAAAGACTTGATAAATCAAATAATTTTAATATCTGATGAAGTTTATTTTTATCGCCGGTGAGATTGCTTCTTTCCATTTGACCCCCCGCAAATGTAAATTAAATCATTTAAAAGCAGGTCTTCCGGCTTGAGCATTCGGATAATCAGCCTTCCCAACATTTATTGCACATAATATACATATACATATAATAAATTACATATAGTATATTACGAGGCATGTAAGTGGCTTAATTAATATTTGACTATCCTTAAAAATAATAACTCTTACGGCTGCGGGTACAGCATAGGCTTTTAACCTATTTCCCTTGTCTTTTAAACGGTTGTTGGTTTATTTTTGTTTATATTTTTTTAATATGCTATAAATATATTTTAAAATTTAACAAAAGTCAATAATAATAAAATCTTTAATTCTAATAAGATTAGTTAAAAATTTATTTTTATGATAAAATTTAAAAATTAAGTAATATATTAATTCTAAGTGTTAATAGTTATTATAAATTGCAGTCTGTTTCAAACTTTTGCATAGTTAATAAATATAGTTAAAATAACCTCTAAAAAAATTGACAATATTAAAACAATAATGCTGAAATTTATACACGCTGCAGATATACATATAGACAGCCCGCTTCGCGGGCTTGAAAATTACGAAAGCGCCCCCGTTGAGGAAATTCGCGGCGCAACAAGGAAAGCTTTAGATAATTTGATAACTTTAGCAATAGAAGAAGGGGTGTCTTTTGTCGTAATATCGGGTGATATGTACGACGGAGACTGGAAAGATTATAATACCGGCTTATTTTTACTGAGCCGTCTGTCAAAATTGACTTCTAAGGGCATTTCTGTTTTCATCGCTAAAGGCAATCACGATGCAGAGAGCAAAATAACCAGGGAACTAAAATTGCCGAGCGGTATAAATCTGTTTTCATCTAAAAAACCTGAGACTTTTATACTTAGAGAATTTAATGTAGCTATACACGGTCGGAGTTTTGCAACACGGGCGGTTACAGAAGATTTAGCTTCATCTTATCCTATGCCGGTGTCAGGGATGTTTAATATCGGCGTTCTTCATACAAGCTTAAACGGAAGAGAAGGGCACGAAAATTATGCTCCGTGTTCGCTTGATACCCTTAAATCCAAAAATTACGATTACTGGGCTCTCGGGCATGTTCATAAAAGAGAGATATTAAGCGAAAAACCGTGGATTATTTTTTCCGGCAATACGCAGGGAAGACATATAAAAGAAACGGGACCAAAAGGATGTATGCTGGTAACCGTGGACTCCGAGACTCTTTCGGTAGTTTCTGCAGAATTCAAATCTTTACATTCATTAGTCTGGTCTTTACGCAACATTGATATTTCAGGAATATCAGAACCTTTTGACGTAGTTGAAGCAGTAAGACAGGATGCAGAAAAAGAAATTACAAAAAATGACAATGCATTCACGGTACTGAGAATAATATTAAAAGGAAGCTGCAAAGCACATAGACAGCTGTCGTTAGAACCGGAAAAATGGATAAACGAAATACGTTTGTCCATAGCCGATTCATCGTTCGGCGATTCAGTTTGGCTTGAAAAATTGCTTATAAAAACTACGTTTGAATCAGATATTGAACAGATAAAAAAAAGAAATGATCCTATAGGAAATATGCTCAGGTATATAGAATCTTTAGACATCGGAGAAAACAAAGAAATAATATACGATATTATATCTAAGGATGTTTCTGATTTAAACTCAAAACTGCCGCCGGAGCTTGCATTAAAATTATATTTTAAAGAAAATGCAGACGCGCCGACAAACTCTGAAAGCGATAAATTTAAAGAAATCATAGCAGAAACAAAAGAGCTCTTGATATCGCGTCTGCTTACGCATGATATATAGCAGCTTGCTATAAATGACAAATTAGAAACCGTTTGTCTTATACCTCTGCAGCTAAAACAAGGGGCTTTATGACAATTTTTCGATAAAAATGCGAATGAATGTAAGATTAAACAAAATGTATAAAATAAAATATTATAAACATAATTAAATAATTTAAAAAATGAAACAAAATAAATGAACAATTAATAAAATATTTAATATTAATGTTAATCAGATAAATTAAAAAATTAATAAAAATGAAAATAATATCGCTGAGGCTAAATCCGTACGGTCCGTTCGAGGATATGCTCCTTAATTTTGAAAACAACGGTAAATCTTCCGCTCAGTCTTCTTTCTGCATAGTGTACGGACGGAATGAATCCGGAAAAACATCAAGTCTTAGGGCTTTAAGGTCATTGTTTTTTGGAATTCCGGAACGCACTCCCGATAGTTTTAAATTTGACGGCACCCGCCTTCGCATTTCTGCCGCTATAGAAAATACGGCAGGGGAAACGTTATCGTTTCAGAGAAGAAAGGGGCGCACAAAAACTCTTTTATCTGAAAATGGCATTGAAATCAGCCATACAGAACTTGAAAAATTTCTTTCCGGAATCGATGAATCTTCCTTTAATATGATGTTCGGTTTCAGCCATGAAGACCTTGTACACGGAGGCAAAGATATAGTCTCCGGCAAAGGGGATATAGGACAGAGTCTCTTTGCGGCAGGCACCGGAATAAGCGGGCTCAGAAAAATTTTTGATGAATTAGACGATGAATCTCAAAGTATTTTCAAGCCAAGAAGCACTAAATCTTCGATAATGGGTTATATTGCCAAATATAAAGATGCCAATGATAAAATTAAACAGCATTCGCTTGTGCCGAAAGAATGGACTGAGCATAATGAAAATCTTAAAGATGCCGAAGCTAAAAAGTTGGATATAAATCAAAAAATAACCGAGTTCAGTTTAAAACTCAGCAGATTTGAGCGTATATATAGAGCTCTGCCGACTATTGCCGAAAGAAAAGAAACTCTTTTAAACATGGAGCGTCTCGGTAATGTCCCGATTCTTGGAAAACAATTTGCAGACGAAAGGAAAGATACCTCTCAATCTTTAGAAATAGCAGCACGTGAAGAAGCAGCAAATAACTTAAAATTACAATCGGTTAAAGATAAAATATCAAATATTAAAATCCCTAAAAACTTACTTGCGCGCAAAAAAGAAATTGAAGATATTAATGTGAGATTAGGCAGTTATATAAAAGAATTACAAGACCTGCCCGGTCTTGAAAGTCAGTATGGCAATCTGCAATATGAATCCGAAAGACTGTTTAATGAACTTAAGAAATTCAGGCCGGATATTTCTATTGAGGAAGTGCCCGAATTATCCGCAGCTATGGGACAACGCGATAATATTTCGCAATTATCAAATGATATTAACACGCTAAAAAATAAAATATCAGAGTTTGACGAACTTATTGATTCTCGTGAACGCAAGAAATCAGCGGCGGAAGCAAAACTTAACGGAACAGGCGAATATTTCGATTTGACAAGATTAGAAAAATTGATAGGAAGCATCAGGAAAGACGGGGATATTGAAAAATTTTTAGACGAAAAAACAGCTAACTTTATAAAAAAAGAAACTTCCTGCAAGAATGAACTTTCTAAACTTGTATTATGGAACGGAACTATCGAAGAAATTGAAACGCTGCCTGTTCCGTTTGTTGAAACAATAGACAAATTTGACAGAAACTTTGAAAAAATCAATTCCGAGATTGATAAAATTGAGTCTAAAATTAACGGACTTTCAAAAGAAGCCGAAAATATAAAAAGAGATATTGCGGCTCTTGAGATTAAAGGCGTAATATATACAGAAACAGACCTTGAAAACGAAAGATCAAAAAGAAATTGCAGCTGGAGATTAATAAAAGATATTTACATCGAAAAAAAAATAAAAGAAACGGAAATTAGTACATACGCGCTTGACTGTAATGACAATGACAAGAATAACAACGGCTTGTCTATAGTCGATATATATGAAAACAATATAGAGAATACCGATAAAATATCCGACAGTCTGAGGCATGAATCAGAAGCCGTTTCAAAAAAGACAATCTGGCTTTCCAGATCGGATAACATTGCAGATGAACTGAAATCCCTTGAAATACAAAAAAAAGAACATACTGCCGTGAAAGAAAAACTCACGGAGGAGTGGAACGGCTTATGGAGTCCTTTAAAATTTACGCCGCTTACACCGAGAGAGATGCGTTCATGGCTGCAAAATCAGCAGAAACTTGCAAAAGACGCCGAAAATTTAAGATACTTAAAAGAAGATATTGATAATATAAAAAAACAGATAGATAAAAATCGTTCTTTACTCTCTGAACATCTAAAATCTGCCGGCTATATAGCGGAAGCAGAAAATAAATCTGAAGAAAAACAGGCGCAATCTATGACGTTATCCGAACTGATAAATGAAGGTCTGTATCTTATTAAACGGCAAGATGAAATTAAAGCGGAAAAATTCGAATTAGACAAAGATATAAAACGATTTGGCGAAGAATTGCACAGCATAAACATAAAAAAAGAAAAAGCAATTTCCGGAATTAACGACCTTAAAGAAAAATGGAAAAAAGGAATGTCGGCGCTCGGATTAAAATCTGACGAAGAATACTCGGCAGCTAAACAATTTGTGGATATAGAACAGGAATTGACGGTTAAAATAAGCGAATCAAAAACATTGATGGGCAGAATAACTGCTATTAAAAAAAATATTCTAAATTTTGAACACGAAGCGGACAGTCTGTACGCGGCGGCAATGCCTGAAGTATCGGATTTAAAAGCCAGAGATAAAATTTATGCAATGCAGAGCGCTTTGAGCAAAGCTATGAAGGATGAAGCTATTCTGCAAAAACACAACGACGACCTTTATAAATATGAAGAAGAAAACAATGAAATAAAAAATAAAATAGAAAAATTTAATGCAAAGCTTAAATCTATGATGAAAGAGGCTGATTGTGAAAACATTGAGCAGCTAAAAGATATTGAGAGAAAATCTGAAGAAGCCGAATCGCTGAAAAACAAATTGGAACAGCTGAATAAAGAATTAAGCGGACATTCAGGCGGCACTGAAATAGAAAAATTTATTGCCGCATCTGAAGAAATTAATCCTGATTCTATTCCAGGCGAAATTGCCAATATAAAATCGGAACTTGAAAAACTAAAAAAAGAAAATTCTGAATTGGAACAGTCGATAGGCGCAGAAAAACAATATCTTAAACAGTACAACGGCAACTCGGATGCGGCGGCGGAAGCGGCGGAAAATAAAGCTGAAGCGGCGGCTCAAATTGAACATCACGCTGACAGATATATCAAAATAAGATTAGCGTCTATCATTCTTAAAAATGAAATAGAACGATACAGATTGCAAAATCAAGGACCTGTTTTAGAAAAAGCAAGCCGCATATTTTCGGCTCTGACATTGAAATCATTTTCAGGTCTCAGAACATCTTATACAGAAAAGGACGAGGCTATACTCGTCGGTTTAAGGAAAGGTGCCGGTGAAGAAATACAGGAAATAGATGTCGGCGGTATGAGCGAGGGCACTTGCGACCAGCTTTACCTCTCGCTTCGCCTTGCCAGTTTTGAAAAATATATCGAATCAAATGAACCGATGCCGATGATAATAGACGATGCTTTAGTGAATTTTGACGATGAAAGGGCTTTTGAATGTTTGAAAATTTTTTCTGAAATATCAAAGAAAACACAGATTATATACTTTACACACCATAAACATATTCTCAATTTATTATCAAAAGGTAATTTTAACGAGCTTATTCTTAATCTTTAGCCCTTTAATTATTTCAATATTCTTTTTCGGCGTATTAAATATTTCTGAAAGATATTTAATTATAGCTTCATTAGCCTTATTGTTTATAGGACGCTCAGTAATATAAAGTTTAATTTTATCTACATTTTCAGTTATATCATTATTGTTATTATTGTTATCATAATTATTATTATTATTATTGCTGCTGCAAATTTTGCCGCCGTTTTCTATGATTTCAAATTTTTTAAATTTTGAACCAGTCTTTACCTCTACTTCTATTATTTTATTCATTCCCATTATTATAGAAGAACCTGAACTCAGGCTTTATTTAGCGCCTCAGCATGGAGCGCTGTCAGCTTTTACCTTATTTTCGCCAAACGTATATTTTACGGCATTGAGTTTATTGTTTTCAAGCTGTTTTTCAAACTGTTCTGGGACAACCGGCGAACCGGCATTTAAATCAGCCGCGGATAAAGCGGATAAAGACGAAGCAGATAATAAATTTGAAGAAGTTGAGATTAATGAATTTTTGTTTTCCGCAGCGGCTGCCGATATGCAAGAAAATTCATTATTATTATAGTTAAATATTACGCCTGAATAATAAGGACATTTCTCTTTTCTGCACCCGTGAGGATGTAATTCGACAAAACCGCATTTTATTTCAAAATCTTTACCGGAAATGACTTCTCCGAAATCCCTGTAAATATCGGTAATGATAATTTCAAGAGCTTTAAACATATATGCTTTGCAGCATGAAGGTCCTGTGAGTTCATAAATGGCATTTGAAACAGCCGATGTTAAACCCATAGTAATTTTTTGCTCAATATCTTTGCCGCAAACCGCCCCCGTTAAAATGGAATAAATAACACCGCAGGCAGGGACAATTCCGCACACGCCGCTTAGTCCGCAATAGCCTCCTACAGCCTGTTTCGATAATCTGAAAAAAGCCTCTTCTATATCCTCATTGCCTATATTAAAAAGCTTTTTATTTTTCAAACTTGCAAGAACTGAACCGGTTAAAATATAGCAATGATGACATCCAAGCATTGGAATGTCTTTATTTTCTAATATAGACAATGCAATTTCAAAAGGATTTTCGATGACAGTATTTATAACAAATTCTTTAATATAATTAATTGAAGAGATACTATGACAATCATCGCAGACGTAATGCGATTCGTCATTTGCGCAGACAATATTTGATTTTTCTTTTTTTCCGCAGTAAAAACAGGTCAATTCCTTAGAAGATTGCAGATATTGTAATTTGCTTCCGCATATCAGGCAATTTGAAACATGGCTGTTATGGTTATCGCAAGCATCTTCAGTATTATTAATTGCATTCATAATTAGTATTATACAGTCCAACCTTTAAAAAATCAATCATCAAACAAACTAATCTTTAATCCTGCATTAGAAAAAAATAATCCCCAAGTTTGACTTTTCTGCAGTCATTTTTTTATTTTATTTCATTGAACCTTGTAATATTTTCTATTATTTTTTAAATTTATAAATGGAAAAAGGTATCCGATTTATTTCTTTGTATACGAAACATCCAATTTACAAAGAAAATATTTGCAAAAAAATTAATCTGATATTTTTTCCGAAATAAATTTTATTTTTCAGACTTTCCAAAGGCTAATAATTATAATTTAATATAAAATACTAAAATATACGTTTAACTAATCCACCTATTTGGTATTAAAAAAAAGTATTGACAAAGGGAACAGTTTAATATTATAATAAAGAGTGAAACAGATTTATTCAATGAATATCAGTAGAAAAAATTGAACATGAAGCCTTAAAAACAGATATTCCGGAATTTAAAGCAGGGGATACTCTTAGAGTTCATCAGAAAATTAAAGAAGGCGATAAACAGAGAATACAGATATTTGAAGGCGTAGTTATTGCTAAAAGAGGTTCGGGAATAAGATTTTCATTTACGGTTAGAAAAAATTCATACGGCGTAGGCGTTGAAAAAACTTTTCTCGCCCATTCGCCATTAATTGAAAAAATTGAATTTGTTTATAGCGGTAAAGTCAGAAGAGAAGAGGAAAAAATTAAAGAACTTATACCTATAGTTCATATCGGACCTGCTCACGTTAAAGTGAAAGAAGTAAAACTTTATGGACAAGATAGTCTTTCAAATTTTAAAGATTTCCGAGTAATTAAATAAATTAAAGCAAAATTAGTTATTTTATTAAAATTAAACAATATATAAAATATGAAGCCTTTTTTATATATTGTTTATGATATATTATTTATGGATGAACATAATCATATTCGGCATGAAAAAAATTTAAAATTAGCCTTTATTTTAACATTATGCGTGCTTGCAACGGAATTTTTCGGCGCCATAATATCAAAAAGCATGGCGCTTTATGCCGATTCCGGTCATATTTTTGTGGACGCGTCTTCTTTATTGCTTGCATGGATTGCTCAATCTCAGATAAAAAAAGAACCTACCGCTAAAAATACTTACGGTTTTCATAGGCTTGGCATACTTACCGCCTTGTTGAATGCGGCTTTATTATTAATCATTTCTATTGTTTTAATGTACGAAAGCTACTTAAGGTTAATTCATCCTGAAATAGTAAATTCTAAACTTATGATTTTGTTTGCGTCAATAAGTTTTATTATTAATATAATAATAGGGTTTAAAATTTATAAAGATACTCATCAAAATTTAAACATAAAAAGCTCCTTTTTTCATATAATAGGAGATAGCATTATTTCTTTTTCAATAATAATAGCAGGTATTTTAACATATTTAACGAGGCTATATTATTTTGACACAACTATAGGTTTATTTGTAGCGCCTATCATTGCCATTGGGGCTTTTTCAGTAATAAATGAGACTATAAATATATTGCTGGAAGCCGTCCCTAAAGAAATAGACTACATAAAAGTTCAGGAAGAAATCCTTAAAGTAGAATGTGTAAAAAATGTTCACGATCTTCATATATGGAGTCTTTCAAAGTCTTTTATACTTCTTAGCTCGCATGTGTTGATAGATGATAAAATTAAAGATTCCGCCGACTTATGTTGTATAATAAATAATATTCAATATATGCTGTCAAAGAAGTTTAAAATAAATCATACCGTAATACAGCCTGAACTAACAATGTGTAAAAAAAACAACGGTTATTGCGTTGCTCATCAAATTTAGCGCAAATTATAAGAGGTTTAGTTCTTATATAATACTTATAATTATTAATTTAAAATTTTAATTAAGAATTATTTATCATAAATCCAACACGGTTTCTTTGTTTATATATCCTGTTTCTTCAAATCTTTCCTGAATAGTAGAAGAATTTAAAAGCATTTTTTTCAAATTCAAATAACGTTTTTTAAAATCTGGTAATTTTTCCAGCAAAATCTTTTTTTTCAATTCATCTATATCTCCGCATGCATTTATACCGCCGAGAGATAAAACGCCTTTGTTGAACCTGCTCCCTGACAGATATTTGTTCAATTCCATAATATCTTCTTTAAGCACAAAGGTCTCCTGTGCACCAAAGCTGTATCCCGCGTCCTGGAACAGCCACGCAAAATCATTAATATTACACAGCAGCCTTTCCAATTCGGCATAAATAGTCCTCAGGTATAGTCCTCTATCAGATATTTTTATATCTAAAATCTTTTCTGCCGCAGATAAAAAGGCCAAAGAATGCGCTACGCAATGGTCGCCAGATATTTTTTCGGCTAAAGACAGTGCTTCATCTATTGTTTTTCCTTCAGCAATTTTTTCTATTCCCCTATGTTTCCAGAAATGCCTTATTTCTAACTGCAGTATTGGTTCTCCCGACATACAGAATCTGAAATGGCCAGGTTCGATTATGCCTGCGTGAACCGGTCCGACCAATATATTAAAAACCCCGTCTCCTTTAACATCTTTATTATAATTATATTCTCCGTATTTTTTAAATTCTGGTCTCAAATCTGACGGATAATCTTTTCTGAGAGGATGACATTTTGCAGAATTAAAATTAAAACTATTTCTGTTCTGCATATCGTTTGCGGAGTTGCCGATATTAAGCTTATCGGCATCAGTTTCCGTATTGTCTGCAACGTTATCCTTATTCAGCGGCGGCACATAAGTATTATCATCATGTGCATCGTTTGCAAAATCATCCTTATTCTTGATATCCTGAGGATAATTTTCGGGAAACAGCATAAGCGGTCTCGGGTCGGGATGTCCTTCAGGGATTAATCCGAACAAGTCTTTAATCTCTCTTTCATACCAATTTAAAACCGGCATATCCGCCGATAAAGACGGGAATATTCCGTCTGCATCGGCATATGTTTCTATAATTATAAATAAATCCATAGACGAATGAGAGAAAATGTATCTTAATTTGAAATTATTGCTCTTATTATTATCATCTATATCGTCACCGGAATTATTATCGTTAGTCTTATTATTATTCTTATAATTATCGCTCCTATTTTTACTGTATGTCTTTCCTGAAGACGCATATCCGCTCTCATAGGCTGCAAAAGCCGACAATAAATAAAATTTTAAATCTTTAGAAAAATAAAGACATATTTTTTTTAAATCTTTCAGATTAATTTTTATAACAAGCTCGTTATCACGATTAAAAAAATATTCGTTAATAATATTTACAATATCATTGCTTAAATTTTTAATAAAATCAGCTTTATTAAGTGATTTAATGATCGATTTATTTACTGATTTATTTTCCATTTTTTCCACTTTTTAATAATTTAATGCTTATTATTTTATTAATCCGGCAATATTCACTGCAGCTTGCTGCCATGAACACCTTTAACTATCACTACAATATTATTTATCAGAATTTTAAAATCTTCTGGAATATAAATTCCGAAAGTCAATATAACTATTAAAATTAAGAACATCGGTAAAATCATATAAATACTTTCCTTTTTTTTCTCAAGAACAGGCTCTCCTGCAGCCATTCCCACAAAATGCCTGATAAACCCTATAAATATGACAACTAAAAAACTCAGCATCAATATGCCTTCTGGAGCGTAATTTGCTTTAAACGAAGCTATCAGCGTTAAAAATTCGCTTATAAAAATACTGAACGGAGGATTTCCGGTAATAGCCAGAACGCCTATTATCATAAATACTGCCGTAAAAGGCAAAATTTTGAACAAGCCCCTGATATCCGAGATTTTCTTCGTATGATAATTTGACAGCACTGAACCGGTTGAAAAGAACATGAGACTTTTAGTAAAGGCGTGGTTTATCATTCCAAGAATCGCCGCAAATATAGCAAGCGGAGTACTTATGCTGAACGCAAAAGCAATTATGCCCATGTGCTCCATTGAAGAATAAGCCAGAAGCCTTTTATAGTCATTTTGTTTGATTATAAAAATAGATGCGATAAATACCGTAAACAATCCAAAAAACATCAGAAGTTCATTGGCAAAATACGCCTGCCCGTCCATATTTAAAATAGCATAAATTCTTATGATAGCATACAATGCGCAATTAAGCAGCACTCCGGACATTAAAGCGCTGACCGGCGTGGGCGCTTCCGAATGCGCATCCGGCAGCCAGAAATGGAATGGAGCAAAACCGACTTTTGTGCCGAAACCGACTAAAACAAAAATAAAAGCAATATCTAAAATATGTTTATTAAGATGCGGCGCAACTTTCATTATATCAGTCCAGTTAAGAGCGTTCAAACCTTCGCCAAGAAAACTTGAAGATACAAAATATAAAAGCACAATTCCGAAAAAAGCAAAAGCAATTCCGACAGAGCATATTATAATATATTTCCAGCCGGCTTCAACCGCTTCTTTATTTCTGTAAAAACTGATAAGAAAAGTGGTTGCAAGCGTAGTGCCTTCAATCGCTACCCACAAGATACCGAGATTGTTTGAAATTGAAAGCAAAAGCATAGCAAAAATAAAAAAATTCATCCAGAAATAATATTCTTTTACTTTATTTTCAAGAAGCCCTGATCTTAATTCATTTTTAAAATATCCTATAGAGTAAACAGCAACTAAAAAAGACAGCGAAGCGATTATAATAATAAGAACGGCATTTAAAGAATCCAGAAATAACAGGTGATAAAAGCCGAATATTATCCGGTGCTTAAGAACAATGCCGGTAAGAAATAGAGCGTACAGCAAAATTAAAAGTGTAATAACCGGCTGAATAAAAAATGTCAGTTTTATATTGATAAATCTGTATAAAATTGCAAAAATCAAAAATGTTAAAACTAAAATAGCCACTTGACTTATTTTTCCCGTTTAAATATTTAAATTGACAATTAATGTTATTATATTGTTTTATTCTGATTATTCTTCTGATTATTCTTTTAAATTAGACATCTTTGATGTATCAAGACTGTCAAACGATGTTCTTATGCGGTATATCAGCACGCCCGCCATAATAGCCCCTATAAACACGTCAAAAAACACCCCTATATCTACAACAAGCGGTAAACCTTTAGTGATAGAGGTCGCCGCAAGAATAATTCCGTTATCTAAAGTTAAAAAACCGATAATCTGTATAATTGCTTTTTTACGCGCAATCATTATAAAAACGCCTATTAAAATAACCGCCAAAGCTGTAGGAAAAACCCTGCGCGCAATAAATTCATGACTTGCAAAATCCCCCTTAGTTATAAAAAAAGCAAATATTGTTATAGCGCCGGTAATCAATACGGAATTAGTCATATTAATATATGGGACAATCTTTTCTCTTATAGAGATTCTCTTGGTTACTTTATTTAAAAAATACGGTATCGCTATAACCTTTATGGCAAAAGTAAGAAAACTTGACAGATACAGTTCGGCATTATTGGAATATATGCCCATAACAAAAATAGTTATGCTTAAAAACAACGATTGAATACTGTAAACTTTAATTGAAAAATCAACTCTGTGGCTTGCTGTTTGCAGTATGGCAAAAAATAAAACAAATGCGCCCATAAGTTCAATAAAACTTGTTATATTCAGCATAATCACCCGTTTAAATAGAATACAAAACTAATGAAATTATAGACAGAACAAATCCCAGCATCAAAAAATCAGGCACCCTGAAAAACCTCAATTTCGCCATCGATATCTCAATAAAAGCTATTGGCGTTGCAAAAATTAACACTTTTAGAATATAAAATAAAATTGCATATAATATTGTCAAAAACGAAAATGACGATAGCGAATGCGGGATGCCGCCGTACACCCCTATAGGAAGAAATATATTAGAAGCGAGCGTTATGAATATTATTAATTTTAAATAAGACGAATATTCAAACAAAGCAAGATGCCTTCCTGAACCTTCAAGTATCATAGCTTCGTGAACCATGGTAAGTTCCAGATGGGTATCTGGATTGTCAACGGGTATTCTTCCGTTTTCGGCAATAGAAATTATTAAAAATGCCATCAATGCTAAAACATATGAAACAGGATAATTTAAAAAACCGTTTTTATGTATATCTATAAAAATCTGGCTTATATTGGTAGTTCTTGTCTGCAGCGCAAAAGTAAAGATAACCAGCATCAAAGTCGGCTCAGCCAGAGAAGCTATCAGAATGTCCCTGCTGGAACCAAGACCTCCAAAACTTGAAGCCTGGTCCATACCGTATAATGCCATAAAAAAAGTGCCGAGTCCTATGGTATAAACCAACGCTATAATATCTCCGGTAAACGACAGAAGCGCATCAGAACTGAATACCGGCAAAAAACAGGCGGAAACCAAAATAGAAACAAAAACTATATACGGCGCGAATCTTGAAATGTATGACGCATCTTCCGAAAGGACGACTTCTTTGCGTATAAGTTTAAAGATATCTTTATACCCTTGAAATAAAGGTCTTCCCTGCTGCCCTCTTAAAATACTTTTTATTTTATTTATATAAGAGTTTACAAACGGCGCTATTAAAATAAGAATCAGAATTTGTGCAATTCCTATTAAAACAGCATTAAAATTTAATAAATCATTATTTAACATTAACATTGAATCTTTTGAATTAACCTATTTCAAATTAATTTAATATTTATTTTAATTAATTTGCAGTTTCACTGCATCTGCGCCTATTTATGCTGAATTATATGCAGATTTAACCGGCTAAATTAATTTAATAGTTGATTGTCTCACCCAATATGCATTTTCACAATGCGTGATGAAACCAGCTGAACCATATTAATAAAATTATCAGTGTGCCTACTATATAGGCTATATAAGTTTGAACTACACCGCCCTGAATGCGTGCTCTCAATTTTGAAATCTTATCCAAAAATTTTTCGGCAAACGAATTATAAAAATATTCAAACAGATCGCCCGCTTTAAATACGTAATTTTTAATCGGAAAAAAATATTTTCTTTTATATTCTTCATTTATTAAATGTTCTTTAATATTATAAAGTCCTGAAAAAATTCTTCTAAGAGGTTGAGAAAAACCGGTTGAACTATATTGAGAATTATTTCTTTTAGCATATACATTTATATCATCATTATTGTTATTATTATCGCCGGCATTACAAATATTTTGACTGATTTGAGCATCGGAAATATTATAAGCGTCTTTATTCTCAAGACCGCATGCAAATGTTTCAAAAACTTTAGTCTTCATATTCCCGAATATTTTTATAAACAGATAAATTGCGCTTATAAAAACTATTCCTGCGAGCAGAAGCCCGACTGGAGAAATAACCCCCAGACTGTACTTTGGAAGGGTAACTATTGAACCGTAAGATATTGCAATATTTTTATAAATAGATACATTGGTAATTTCCTCAACTGCTTTGTTTATAGGCAAAAGTCCTATAAATGAAAATATGCCCAGCAGAAAACATAAGAATGCAAGAATGCTCATTGACACAAGCATTAAAAATGGGGGCTCTTTTGCGTTATTTGCTCTCTGCGACCTTGCTCTTCCAAGAAAAGATATACCGTATGCCTTGACAAACGCAAGTGCCGCAAGCCCGCCGGCTAATGCCATAACCGAAGCAAATATAGGGGTAAATATCCTGATAATTTCAACGTTGACGCTGCTTGCCATGAGTAAAGACTGATAAATCATCCATTCGCTGACAAAACCGTTAAACGGAGGAAGCGTTGCCGCCGATAAAACACCTATAAGAAAAATAAATGATGTTTTGGGCATTTTTTTAATCAGCCCGCCTAATTTATTCATGTCTTTTGTATGAGCCTGCGAAGCAATAGCGCCGGAACCCAGAAATAAAAGTCCTTTAAACAAGGCGTGATTCATAATATGAAATAAAAGAGCCATGAGCGCAAACGCGCACAGAAGAAACATATTCTGAGAATAAAATATCATGGCTAAACCCAATGCCATAAGCATTATTCCAATATTTTCCATTGAAGAATATGCAAGAAGCCGTTTTATATTATCCTGAATTCCGGCGTTCAGAACCCCGTAAATCAGTGTCAGTGCTCCTATTAAAAGAACGGTAAAGCCAAATCCCCACCCGTACGACTGCATAAATTCAAAATAAAATCTTATCATCATATAAATTGCAGTTTTTATCATAATACCGGACATCAGCGCCGATACGCCGGACGGCGCTTCTGGATGAGCTTTCGGAAGCCATACATGAAGGGGAAAGATACCCGCTTTCATACCAAAACCAAGCATAGTAAGAATAAATATCGTCAGCATGCCTGCGGCGCTCAGACTGCCGCTTATACCTAAACGCTTCCAAGCTTCAAAAGAGAAACTGCCGGTTTTCGTGAACATATAAAGAAATAGCAGAAAAATGAAAAATGTGCCGATATGGGTCATTATTATGTAAAGATTTGCCGCTTTTTTGCTTTCTTCTTTCTCATATTCAAACAGGACAAGAAAAAATGAAAGGATTGACATAATTTCCCAGAATATAAGAAATGAAAGACCGTTAGCGCTGAACACCACAAAAAGCATTGAAATAATAAACCCGTTAAATAATATTACAAACAATGATTTATTTTTATAATGTTCTTCATATAAATAATTAACTGAATACAGCGAAGCGATGAAACCTAAAAATGCTATTAAAAAACCGAAAAGCAGCGACAGGCTGTCAAATAGATATGAAAAATTAAGATAAGGTATAGAGGTTAGATAAGTGATATGGTCGGAATTAGACGCATTACTCAATCCGAACAAATCATTCAGTTGAACCGAAAACGGAAACATCAGCGATAATTTTGTAAAACCGAATAATAGCGAAAACAGCAAAAAAACTGAAAGAAGCAGGTATATTGCGGAACTGAATATTAAAGATAGTCTTGGATTAAATGAAATAATAATAGGTATTAGCAGAAGGAACAAGAATAAAATAGATATGCCGTTCAAAGTATTGCCTTGCACCCTGTAAAAATAAATAAAATAGTTGTTGTTTTTGTCATTTTAGCAGCAAATTGACCTCATATTATATCATATATAATTTTAATTATTTTTAATCATACATTTATATATTTTAAATTGCAAGAAAAAAATTTGAGTTTAAAATAATTGAAAATTCTTAAATGTAATGTTAATATAATTCTTGTATATGTACATATACAAAATGGACATAACATATTAATATTATATTATGTAAAATATAATATAATATTAATAATGCTAAATAAAACTTAAAGCGCGGGTGTAGGTTATGTTAAAAGAAGGGGATAAAGCATTCGATTTTAAATTGTCCGGCATTGATAATAGCGGGAATGAAAAAATATTTTCATTAAAAGATTTGTTGGATAAAGATTTAATATTATATTTTTATCCAAAGGACAATACGCCCGGGTGTACTACGGAGGCATGCGATTTCAGGGATAATTTTAATGCTCTGCTGTCAAAAGGCTACAATGTTGTGGGGGTAAGTCCGGATAGCGTCGCTTCTCATATAAAATTTAAAGAAAAACAAAATTTGATTTTTTCGCTATTAAGCGACCCTGATAAAAAAATAGCCGAAGTATATGACGCATACGGCGAAAAAAAATTATACGGAAAAATCACCAAAGGCATTATAAGGTCTACATATTTAATATCAAAAGACGGCACGGTTAAAAAAATATGGCATAACGTAAAAGCTAAAGGCCACGTTGCGGCAGTTCTGTCTTTTCTATCCGCATCTTAAAAATAAACCCGCCTCTAATCAATAAATAATAGAGCGGGGCGTGTTAACCGTTTAACTAATTATAATATATTATGTAATGATATATATTATTATACATATCACATATAAATAGGTTACCTAACCGGTATTATTTATATTTTATCTTATTACTCTAAAGTCCTTAAAATTTGAAAGAGAATCCTGCTCATACAGTTTTACTTCTTTTACTTTGGCATGGGCAGGTCCGACATGAACCATTGATATAAGTTCTTTAATTCTTTCTTCTTCTCCCTCAAAAAAAGCCTCTACATGTCCGTCATGGGTATTTTGAACATAACCTCTCACGCCTATTCTGTCGGCTTCTATTTTAGTGAAGTTTCTGAAATTAACACCCTGAACTATGCCTTTAATAATAACCCTGTAAGATTTTTCACTCATAAGTCAATACCTGAATATAACCTTAATCCTGCAATAGAAAGTTATCCAATTGGAAAAGGTGTCAGATTAATTTTTTTGCAAATATTTTCTTTGTTAATTGAACTACTCCATATGCAAAAAAAATAAAATCCGACACTTTTTCCTTATATTTTGCTTAACCGAGCAAAGAAATGCATAAATATTTTCTATTGCAAGATTAAGGTATAACAAATAAACAAATATTATAAATAGATATACTATAATAAGTTAATATTGAAAACAGATTAATGCGTCTAAAACACAAACTAAAAGTTTTACTGCTAAATATGTATAAATAAATTTAATACGATAATTCAAAATATATTTAAATCTGCGCTGCCGCATCTGCTTTTTTAGCCTTGTCAGCTTTGCCTTTAGTGTTAAACAAATCCCTGCGCTCTATCTTAGCATCTTTGCCTGTTTTATCTCTTAAATAATAAAGTTTTGCTCTTCTGACTTTGCCGCTATAAACAAACTCTATTTTTTCAATCAGCGGGGAATGGGCAAGAAATGTCTTTTCAACGCCCACACCGTATGAATTTTTTCTGACGGTAAATGAAAATCTTATATTGGAGCCTCTCTTTGCAATAACTACTCCTTCAAAAATCTGTATCCTCTGTTTGTCGCCTTCTTTAATTTTCTGATGTATTCTAAGTGTATCGCCTGCTTTAAATTCAGGAATATCAGATTTTAAAGATTCCTGCTCAATTTTGTCCACGATATTCATAATAATTTACGCTCCTTATTCTTATTATATGTTTAATATTATTATTTTTTTATTATTCTTATTAACATCACGTTGTCTAATACATTTAATATTATTATCTATATTATTATCTTATTTTTTTTATTCTCGTTATCTAACATTGTCTAACTATTTATCTTTGGCTTGGCTAACAACTCCGGCCTTAAGAGGTTGAAGCATTATTACTCAGTTTTAAAAAATTAATTTGATAAAAATTCGGGTCTATTTTTCACTGTTTTTGCTATAGCGTTTTTTAATCTCCATTCGTTTATATGCTTATGATTGCCGCTTAGCAGCACTTCCGGAACTTCTAAATTCCTAAAATTTCTAGGTTTAGTAAATTGCGGATATTCAAGCAGCTGCTTTCCTTTTTTGTCGCACAAATCGGCTGAATAGCTTTCCTCTGTCAATGATTCTGTATTTCCCATAAAACCTGAATAATATCTGCAAACTGTTTCAATTAGCACAATGGAAGCAATTTCTCCTCCGGAAAGAATATAATCTCCGATTGAAACCTCCATGCTTTCTGTAAACTCTGCAACGCGTGCGTCTATACCTTCATATCGTCCGCAAATAATCACTAAATGGTCATTTGATGCAAGCTGTTTTGCAAGCGTTGAATTTAATAACCTTCCTGATGCAGACATTATTACAGATGAAGACGGCAGCAACGGCTTTTCTGCGTCGGCAGCCTCTTCTAAATCAGCGTTATAGCCGTTGACAACGACCTTCTTTTGATAAACATTGTTTGCATGTTCCCATGCTTTAACAATAGGCTCAGGCATTAAGAGCTGACCGGCTCCGCCGCCGTACACTTTATCGTCAACTCTGCGGTGCTTGTCCTGCGTGAAATCTCTCGGGTTGATTATATTAATTTCAATGATATTTTCTTTAATAGCCCTGCTGATTAATCCTGTTGATATAAAAGAACTAAAATAATCAGGCATTATAGAAATAATGTCAATTACTTTTTTCATAACATTCTTAAATTATATTTTATATTTATATTTATATTTTATATAAGTTTTCGTTTTTTACTATTATGACTTTGTTTTTAATATCTATTTCCTGAATATTATCGTCCGTCATAGGCAAAAAATACAAGGCATCTTTCGATTGTATCTCCGCAATGTCGGTATCGCCCTGATATATTTCCGTAACGCTGCCTAAGTCTTGATTTAAAATGTTCAAACATTTTAAGCCTATTAAATCGGAAACCAGATATTCGTTTTCTTCAAGACGCAGCTGCTCTTTTTTTGTAAAAACTTTAGCATTTCTAAATTTTTCGGCGTCTTCAATGCTATTAATATTTTCTATTTTAATAAAATATTGTTTATTCCCTTTTTTTATTCCTTCGATAAATAACGGCATATAGCCTGTTTTTGATTTTAAAACATTTGAAAAAATATTCGCGCTATCGTCTTTACAATCTTTACAATTTTCTTGATGATTTCCGATATTGATTCTATTAAAACCGACGCCCGCTGCTTTTTCAGTATAATTGCCAGAATCCGACACATACAGCATTAATTCTTTGGTTTTAATCAACTGTTCATTAAAAATAAAGTCGGGATTAAAAAATCTCACGACAATCTCCCCTTTAATACCGTGGGGTTTAATGATGCTGCCTACAGCAATATACTCAGACATTAATATTATAAGTAACTATTATAATTATATAATTTATACAACTATAAATTAAATAGCATTAATAAATAGCATTAATTAATTTATTTATTTATTTATAATTAATTTATGGCAGCTAACTTACTATTTTTTTTAATTAAAGATTTGACCGTATCGGAAGGCTGAGCGCCAAGACTCATCCATTTGTCAAACTTGTCTTTGTTTATTTTAAAATCAGCCGGATCAAGATGTGGATTATAAGTCCCTAAAATCTCAATGAATTTCTTGGTAGCCGATTTTTCGCATGATGCCGCAACAATACGATAATATGGTTTTTTGTGAGAACCTACTCTAGCTAATCTGATTTTTACCGACACTTTAAATCTCCTTTATTGATTGATATTGTTAAACATATTTTTTATATTTTTCAGCGGACCGCCAAACTTATTTTTTTTAAATGATTTCATCATTTTTTTTACTTCTTCAAATTTGTTTATAAAAATATTCACATCATTAACCGTAACACCGCTTCCGAGAGCTATTCTCTTTCTTCGTCCGCCGTTTAATATGTCAGGATTTTTTCTTTCTTTCTCCGTCATTGAATTAATTATTGCCTTAATTTTAACAAGTTCTTTTTCGGCAGCTTCAGGATTAAATTTATCTTTTATTTTTGAAAAACCCGGTATCATGGAAGCAATTTGCGCAACCCCGCCGATTTTAGAAACCATTCCAAGCTGGTCTGCAAAATCTTTAATTGTAAAATCCTTTTTCGTAATACTTGCTTCTAATGATTTTGCTGTTTTTTCATCTATTGATTCCTGCGCCTTTTCAATAAGAGACAGGACGTCGCCCATACCTAAAATTCTTTCGGCAACGCGGTCTCCGTGAAAAACTTCAAAGTCGCTTAATTTTTCGCCTGTACCTATAAATTTAATCGGTTTATTAATAGTTTTTTTAATAGACAGCGCCGCTCCACCTCTAGAATCGCCGTCAACTTTCGTCAGGATTACGCCTGTTATGCCGAGCAAATCGTTGAATTTTTTAGCGACATTAACAGCGCTCTGTCCAAGCATGGAATCGGCAACAAATAAAATTTCATTGGGAGCAAATTTATTTTTTAATTCTTTCAGTTCATCCATGAGCGGTTCGTCAATTTCAAGACGTCCCGCCGTATCTATTATTATGGTATCATACGCATTTTTTTCGGCAATATTAATTGCGTTTTTAACTATTTCAGACGGTTTTTCGTCCGGATTAATTTCATTTCTTGTGTCGTACACCGGTATGCTTATACTCGCCCCTATTTTTTTCAGCTGCAGTATAGCCGCCGGACGGTAAACATCGGCAGGCACGAGATAAACGCTTCTTTTTATTCGGGAAAGATAAAGCGCAAGTTTTCCTGCCGTAGTAGTCTTGCCGGAACCCTGCAAGCCTGCGAGCATAATAATGACGGGCGGCTTAGCTTTTATATTTAAAGGTTCAGATTCTCCAAGCAGCGCAACCATCTCATCCCTGATGATTTTAATCATCTGCTGAGATGGCGTAAGGCTGTCCATAACCTTTTCGCCTATAGCCTTATTTTTTACATTTTCAATAAATTCTTTTACTATAATGTAATTAACGTCGGCTTCTAAAAGGCTTAACCTCACATCTTTAAGGGCGTCTTCAATATTTTTTTCGGATAATTTTCCGAAGCCCCTCAGATGTTTAAATACTTTTTCTAATTTTGAACTTAAATTATCAAACATTATTGTAATATATTGTATTAGTTATAGTTATAAGTTACAGATATAGTTATAGTTATACTGTTTTATTTGTTTGTCTGCAGTAATAAGCAGTTTCAAAATTCAGCAGTAAATATCGCGTGTTATAATTACGCATTATAAATTACGCGCTAATATTTATACGTGATAAACTATTTATTCTATTTAATTTAACTGGTTATGTCAATAACAAAAATTATAATAAAATGTTTTTATGTAACTATTTATTTGATTGCGTTATTTAATTACGTTATATAATTGCGGAAAGACAATTTTTATAAAGATAAGTAATCGCCCGCCCCTTAGTGACAATTATTATAATAATGATTATTAATGCAATTAATGCAATGATTATACCATATTATAATAATAAATAATTAATGTAATTGAAAATTTTTTATTTACTACTTTATTTTACTGTACTAATGCAGTCTTTAATTGATTTTAATTTATATTAATTCAATTTTTAACTTACTTTCGTATTTATAATTTCTAAAACGCTATCCTCGCATTTAAGAATATTGCGTTAGTATCTCCCATCCACTGTCCATAGTTAATATACGCAGGCGATGTTTCAGGAGCGTTTCTATAGGCGCTGTCGTTTAAGAATCTGAAATTCTGGTCGTCTAATGCAAGCTGAATATTATTGTTTAGTTTATACCCGACGCCTATTACGAGTCTCTGAAAATTATAAGGACTTTCGTATAAATTACTTGTACCGCTGCTTGCAACGGGAGTTCCGGCATTAGGCTGCATAAACCAGTCCTGAATAAGTCCGAATACGCCTATTTTATTTGTTATATTATAATATCCGAAAGCGTCTACTCCGTGCTCGCTATTATTTGAAATCGCGCCTGTCACGCTTGACGGCAAACCGACATTGAACGGCAAAGAGCCGTTAGGATTACAAGTTGTATTTGGTTCTGAAGTGGAATATTCGCCTATGGGAGAGCATGCGCTTCCGGCATCTTCGCTGTTTCCGAAACTGGTGGGTACTCCGCCTAACGGATATGTTAAATTTCTTGCATAATCATATTGAAGAACAATATTGTATCTGTCCGTTTTATAATTAAGAATCAAAGACGCTCTTGTAACCGAAAGATTTGAAGAACTTGCATCAGACACGGACGGCTCAAAACTGCTGTCGTTCATTCCCCATGAATAGTACCCGCTTACGCCTAAACCGTTTAAATTTGAAGATGCGCCGAACGGATAGTAGCTTAACCTTACCTGAGGACTCTTCTGGTCTGCTTCTTCGGAATTATGAAAAGCCGCATTGTTAAAAATACCGGCGTTATACGCCAAATATATCTTACCGTCATTTCTGAATTTGCCGGATACGCCTAAACCTGCCTGAGTAGATGTTACGCCTAAAAATCCCCATGGGGTTCTTTCAACAAAGTGGTAGCCTAAAAGTCCGTCTTCCCATGCTATCATAGGAGTCGGAAACTGACCTACTTTTATATTTGCCGTAAGCCCGTCAGCGTTATAAACACGGTTAAACTGCACAAATGCGTATTTAAGACGGTAAAACTCGCTTCCTCCCGTTATTCCGGAATTTGACGTTTTAACTATATTAGGCGTAATCTTTAAAAACCAGTTTTTATTCGGCTGGTAGATAAATATTAAATATCCCCTGTTGACGTTAAAAGCGTTATATCCGTTATTACCGGTTGCAGGCGGTTCTTCTTCAAGCTGCATCTGACCGCTGAAGCCCGTATTGGTAAAATACCCGTATCCCATGTAGATAAGGGCGTGAAGCTGAATATTTTTCAGCCATGACGGCATGGACGGTATGTCTGAAGACTCGGCGCTTTTGGTTTTAAAGAGTTTATCCGTCATTTTTTTTCCTATCTTTACTCTTCCCGCGCCCGATTTTAAAAATACTTCGCCGGTTGCCGGGTTTTCGTAAAGATTAATGCCTCCTCCCGTTAATGCGGATTGTCCCGACGCATAAGACGTTTTTATCTGCAATACCGCAAAACTTAGAACTGCAATAAATCCAAAAACCAAAATAAAAAATACGTATTTTTGGTTTAGACCCGGCTGATTCAACCTTCGCTTTTCTGTCCCGTTAAATGTGTTCATACCCTCTCTCCTCTTTGCTGTTTTCTCAGCTGATTAATGTAAATTAAAAATAAAAAAAATTACTTTGATTCTTACACGCTTTATTAAAAATAGTCGAAAAGCGAACGATTATTTTAACAAAAAATTATTATAAATAAAACAACTTCATTAATATAGGTAGATTTAGCGGACTATTTAAGCGGACTATAGCTAGTTTGCGAAGATTTTAATTTTCTATAATATATTTTTTGTTTTCGCAGTTCGAATAAAACTGGGGTATGAAATTCCCGCGAGCAACTCAAGTAAGTTTAATACTCACATAGGTTCAACTTTATCCCATTCACCGCGAACATATGATACAACGGTGTTTATCGGAGTATATATACCTTATGGAAGATAAAAATATAAAACAAAATAATATAATAATATACCTATAATTAAAAATAATAAAATTGGTGAAGTTAGGCAAGGAGGCTTTAAAATTATAAAAAGAGAAAGGATGCGAAAAAGATATATTGCATACAATAATAAAAAAATAAAAAGCTGAATATTGCAATTAAAATAACTTAAGTACAATATTCAGCAGGGGGAGGAGAAGATGCAAGCGCAATATGCTTACTTATTTATATTTAACCATACTTATTATTACAATAGGGTTAAAATTTTGTTAAAGTTTTGTAACATTCCATAATCTATTTTTTTGCCTTATTAAGAAATTTTTTTAAAATTTTAAAGTTAATGTTGCGTAAGCGGATATCGGCATTCCTGGATAAGCTAATATTGCACCTACGCTATTGGTATTAGGACCGTAATATCCTCCTGAAGAAAAATCTTCATAACCATCATATTGCTTGTTTAATAAATTTAAAACTGTTAATTTTATATCTGCCACTTTAGGACTGCCTGCAACATAATGAGGAAAAGGAATCTTGAAGCTTAATGACGCATTTAACAAATTGTATCCGGGCATGGTTTGATGTGACGGTATGCCGGTATTATCGTTAAACATTTATCGAATGATATTTTACCTAAATATTTAAGCGAAGAAGTAAATACCCTTACGTCATCGCCTCCCCAGTCGCTTACTATAATTCTTTTTCCGTTATCCGCAAGACTTACCGCAAAAGGATACGGTCCAGCGTTCGCATATTTTACAACGCCCGTCTTTAAGTTTATTTTAGCTATTGAATTTGAAAGCAGACCTGTTGCATAAATAGACTTCTGATTTTTTGACAGCGTAACATAGTCGGGATAAAAAAGATAAGGGCGTATATTCTGATGACCCTGATACTGATAAGGATATTGATTTTTAGGAAAACTCTGCCATTTAAGATGATAGCTTTTTAAAGCTTTAAGCCTGCCTTTTATGTATTTAACCGCCAAAACATTGCCTGTTACTCCGCCAGCAGCGTACATTGTTCCGTTTTTGCTTACCGTAAGACCCTGAAAAAAGCTCTGGTGAGTTATAACGGTGGTCGGAATTTTAGAATAAGGAATAGTAATATTACTTGAAAATAGTTCAGAAGATGTATTGTATTCGGGATATTTTTTTAAATCAGACGGCTGCGCAAATTCTATTATAGGACCGTTATATTCAACATTATTTCTTCCTTCAAAAGCTTCCAGAATCGCAATAGGTTTTAAATTTTTTCTGTTATATAATGTTAATTTTTGGATTTTTTTTGATGGATTGCTAACAATAATAATATAGTTTTTATAAACTTTTACATTAGTCGGAAAATTTTGCGTTGCCGTAATTTTACCGACAGGGCTGATAAATCTACCTGTAGGGAGTTCATGCGTATATTCCTTAATATTTTGTTTAGTGATTTTAACAAGTATTTGCTTAAGAAAATTATTTGGAAGATAATGGGGCAGCGGTATATAATTATAAGCGTAAGCAGCAGATATTGGCATCAAATAAAATAAAAAGCCGGTGAATAACGTATATATAACAATAGATATTTTGAATTTATAATTTTTTTTCATTTATAATCTCTCCAAAGCTCTTAATTAATATTTATATTCTCTAACAGCAAATTATCTGTTTTTTTGTCACCAGATGTTCATCCTGCGTAGATTTAAAAATGTGTTTTTTAGTAAATTTTTTGCTTATCTTCATAAGCTGTTTCTGCGTTTGAGAATAAGCGCTGGATGTTGTAATTTTCGCAATTTTAATGGTTTTTTTTAGATTAAGCATTAGAAGAAGTAATAGAATGTAATAATATCAATATGTTATAATTTTAGAACAATAAAAGTGGTGAAGTTGGGTTAAAACACATTTTTTTATCGAGGATTTAAACAAACTAAAGGGAAATCGCAATGATTTCACATTAGTTATTATTTGTTTTCTATTTCCCGCTCTAGACTTTTTAAAATATACTTTTCGACTTCTGCCGTAAAGTAGTTTTCCATATCATTCTTAGAGACTTTATACTTAGGATTTAAGTAATCTTCTATTTTATCACCTTGCAATAAACTTAAATCCTGCACCTGATTTATAAAAAGTCTTTCACTAAAAAGGCTCCCAAAAAAATCTTTGGCGAGCTCAATTATATTCTCAAAACCTATCTCTTGCGATAAAGCATATAAATCATAGGCATCCCTTATTTTTAATCTGCGGCCGAAAGTGTATGCTTTCATTCCTGCCAAAAGTTCTAAATCCGCAATTTTAATATAGCCTTTAAACGCTTTACTGTTTGTTTTTAATAAATCCAAACTCCACGAAAAAAAAGTAGTTTTTACTCCATCTATATCCAAATCCATTTGAATAGTTCTATCTTCAACTGGCAATACTACAATATTATGTTCATTGTTTCGTAATTTTTCAATTATATTATTAAGAATCCTTTGTTTTAACTGATTATAAGTGCAAAAAAGATCAATGTCCTCGGATAAACGATGGTGAATGTAGTATGAAATGGCAGAACCGCCTACAAAAACAAAATCGCTTAATTTTTCTTCCGTAGATAGAAGATTCAAAACCTTTTCAGTTTCTTTAAGCCACATTTAAATTCGATTTATTAATAATATTTATTTGACGCCCTTTTATTTCTTTAATTGCTTTAAATATCATATCCATTAATCTAACGCTTTTAATATCCGGTTTCATATCCGGCCTAAACTTATAGTATTTCTTATCTTCGCCTGACAACATAGGCCTTATTTCATTGAAATAAGTTTCATGTAGTTCCTGAAAGGAAAAAATCTTAAAAAGCATAAATAAATCGTCTAAATCACCTTTTTCTATTACGGAAATCATTATTAAAAACAAAGATAATTCAGATTTATCAAAATCATAAGACCAAAAAAGAACCTTATTAAACGGTAACTCTTTAATCTTATAGTATTTTTCAGTTTTCATTTTCTTGACCTTCTCCTCCCGCTATAAGCTTGAGGATTCTTTAGCAAACCGCTAACTAGCTACTTCATCTGAATTGGTCTTAAGTTTGAATTTATATGCTTGATTTATTTTAATAAGTATATTATATACTATTAGTCTATAGATAAGTCAATAGAAATTAGAACTGGAAGACACTGCGTTCATTTATTAATCAATTATCTGCCTAAAATCTCTATATCTAAACTTTTAAATTCTTTAAAGAGAGTATCGTCAAGAAAATTAAAAAACGAATTTCCTGAAATTAAAAAGCATTAATGGAAGAACACTCTATGGAGCCCGTCGTATTTTGCGGTGTCCTGTGGCGGAGCTTCGTTGAGTATTATTAAAAAATATATAGAGAATCAGAATACGCCAGAGTAATTATAAAAATCTTATATATTAAAATTAAAACTTGACCTTTGCCGTCAACATCGTAAATCTTGGAAGACCCTGCAAACCTTGTTCAAAATTATATGCTAATCCGTTGTTTAACATTATACTATTTATAAACATATCAGCAGCGTAATATTGTTTATTTAACATATCATCTATGCTTAAAGAAAGCGTAACACCTTTAAGATGCATTTCTTTTATAGTGCCTCCCATTTTACTGAAATTATAATAATGAATAAATAAATCGGATATCTTATTGGTATAAGTATAATGTTATAAAATGAATTTACAGAAATTATAAAATTATTTATCAAATTGAACGTTAAAAAACTCTTTATTTTTCAACGTTCAATTTGATAGAAGATCTTTTAAATAATATTTTATATTAACTTAAATTTTTAAACTTTGTTTAATTTTTTTATTTTATTTAAATTTATATGTATTGATGATGATTAAATCTTTCAAATTATATATTTATAAGTTTAAAATTTAACGGTTGCGCTTGCAAATACAAAACGCGGCATGCCGGGCATAACAGATAAGTATCCTTCGGGATAAACTGAATTACCATAATTATTAGCATAAGCCTCTGGATAGTATTCTCTATTAAAAATGTTATCTACATATAATGCTACCTTTACGCCCTTTAGTCCGGAAGCTTTGACAGGAATATAATCAGATACGCCTAAATTCATAATAAAATAAGGCGGTACGGACATTCCATTCGGCAGACCCGTCTGAGACTCATTGGTAAAATAAGAACCTACAAACTTACTCGACAAATGTGCTTTAATATGCTGATGCATATATTTATAACCCCATCGTAAACCAATGTTTGCCATATCTTTTGGAGTATCTCCAAGCGATTCTCCGGCTGTGACTTTTCCATCGCTGTTATCTGTAGTAAATGTTGATGTAAATACCGCCTGATTATAAGAGTAGTTACCGTAAATTGTCCAGTGTCCCAAAAGTAAATGTCCCAAATGCTGAGATAATGAAACCTCCATACCCTCATACTGGGAATTACCGCCGTTTATTGTTTCATCAAGACCCGCCGACAAAGGAATCCCGGGGACAGGAACAGAAATAAAAGTATTTGTAAAATTCTCCCTGTAGAAATCGAGCATACCGTAAAATCCATTTCTTTTATACCTAGTTCCAATCTCATAGTCGTTAACATATTCCGGTTTTAATACCAAAGGAAGATTAATATAATTTCCTGTACTTCTGTTATATTGTGATACACTGTCGTAATAATCTCCAATATTGGCAAACTTAATATTACGACCCCATGCTGCATAAAAGCTGAGATGTTTAACAGGTAAATAATTTATGCCTACAGTCGGGGAAAGAAAAGTACCTGCGTTAGATATTGAACCTGCCGGTACGTAGTACCCGCTATAGCCAAGTGTTGAATCATCGTTAGAACTATCATATTGATAAAGATATTTTAATCCCGGCGTTATATGTATATGCCCGCCAAGTAGGCTGATATTATCTTGAACATAACCATTTGCCATAACTGAATTATAATGCTCGTCCCAGTTGTCATTTTGGAGCGGTCCGGATAAAATTTCAGGTACATTATAAGAAGCCGCCTCAAAGCTTGTTGAATGTCCTAAACTATATTGAACATTTCCGCCGGCTGTTACAAAATTATCATAAGGCAACTTTAATTCTATTTTTGGAGTAAACCCAAAGGTAGATGTGATTTGACCATATAATTGATAGGTCTGTTGAGGGCTATTATATTTGGAAGCATAAGCGTCATATAGACCAAAAAGATTTCTTTGATATTGAGTCAAATTGGGGTTATTAAATTCACGATCTCTATAATTATCATTCGTAAAATAAGCCTTCGCGCTCATAGTCATATAGCGGCTTATGTAGCTTTTATCTCCTATTATGGCATTAAGCCTCATATCAGTATTGTAATAATAAAGATCGTTGAGCGGAAAGTAATAATCATATCCATATTGGTTGAGTAACGGTAACGGTATCTCATTTGATTGATATCCTGCATTCTGATTAACTATTAAATATGCTGAAACCTCGGATAATCCACTATTGTAAGGTAAAATTCCCGCGTAATAAAAATTGGTATTTTGATCGTTAACATTTTGTTCCCATCCGCCGCTTGTCTGCCTGTTAATTGCAAATAACTGCCTGAAACCATCTACGGAACCTGTATTTATAAGAGCATTCCAATTGATAGTATCAAAACTGCCGTAGCCGATGCCTGCCGAAGCATCAAAATGTTTTGACGGCTGACGAGGCTGAAAATTAATAGTGCCTCCCAGAGAATTATAAGAGTTAACGGATGGATTGTTGATACCGTTATAAATATTAATGTTTGATATGTCGTTTAATGTGAAAGGAATGCTATTGTACATATCAGCGCCGTTAGTAGCATACCCATTAAATGGGTTGTTCATGGGAATTCCGTCAAATGTTTCAGAAAACTGGTCTCCTTGGAATGCTCTAAAAGTAACCGTAGAATTCATCCCGTTTGGACCTGTGCTAAAAGCATCTATGGAAGGCTTACTCGCTAAAATAGTTTGAGCATTTTGCATTGGAGATGCATTGCGCACTGTTTTAGCACTAATAATGTTTTCAGTATAGGTTGCCTTTAATGGGACCTTTTTCTTAAGTTCTTTAGCTTCTTTAGTAATTTTTGCAATTTTAATTGCCTTCTTTGTATTAGCATTGGTGGTATTTGCAGTTTGACTAACAGTTGCACTATTGCTGTCCGCATTTGCAAGCCCTGTATTAAATAAAAGCATCATACCTGCGGCAATAAATAACAAAAGACCTTTAAAAATTATCTTATAGTAATTTACATTTAAATTGCTATTCCTTTCGATGTTTAATTTAATTTTAAATCGGCGTTGATACTTTTTTGTATTATCTTGATAATAGCCATCCCCTAATACAAATAAGGAAAGATATTCGGCTACTTGTTTAATTCGGTTATTCATAACTCCTCCAAGTTATTGTTATTGTCATTGTTATTTCTCAATCAAAACTGATCCTGTTTTGAGCCGATTACCTATATATATACCACAAACTGCCAATACTTGAATGATAACAATTAGTTGATTACATTTTTAACTATTAAATGTTAAGAGCAGACAAAGACATTCATTACTTATAATTTATTTATAATTTATTTTTCGATACATTAGTAAGATTCTAACAGAAAATTGTTACAGTATTATGAAGGTTTTGTTAATTTTTGTTACAATATTGTTACATTTTTGTAATAAAATAAATCCTTGCGGAGTTAAAGGCTTGAAGAAGCACTTATACATCTTTAGGAATAAATGATAAATTTCAAGAACGAGATGCGCTACGATTTAAAACAATACAAAGAAGAAAACCGCGAGGAGCATAGAAAGCTAAATCAAGAATTCGGAAGATTGTCTAATAAAATGGGGACCATTATACTGAACCCATAAATTAATACAGAAATTTTAAAATTAAATTTCCTTATTTGCAAAAATATATGTTAAAATTTAATGACATAAAAACATTAAATAATCATTTAAATCAAAATAAAATAAATTATCAAACGCCATTTTTATTTATTTTGAGATATCATTTTTAAGAAATTTTACTTTTATTTCATCCAAAAAATACTTAAGATTATTTATACAACTTTTTTGATAGCAGTCAAGTTTAAAAAGCGGTATTTTTTAAAAAAATAAATACATCTTTACTTTTCTGAAACCTGTATTTTTCCAATTTTATCAAGAATTTGTTCAAATTTATTTTGAGAATTTTTATCTGCATTTCCTTGTATTGCGCTGGTAGCTATCTGCTGTACCTGCATATATGCTTTTTCATGCTGAGAAGTTAATACGGATATATGTTTATCCTGTTCGTTTATAATCTTTTCTAAGGATTCTACTTTTGTATTTAAAACATTAATCTTGCCTTCATATTCTTTATGAATTAATTCTTTCTGTAATTCAAATTCCGATTTAAGTTTTTCTGTCGTTGTTTTAACGGCATTTAATACTTCAGCTTCAAGTTTGGCAGGGAAGGCGGAGGCTTTCTCGGCAAGTTCGGTATTAAACTGCTCTTTTTCCGATATTTTATTCTCTCTTAATTCTAATTCTTTATTTTTTTCTGCAATATCTTTTTGGAATTTATCTTTTTCTTCTTCTATTGAGCGTTTTAGGGATTTTAACTCATCGTTTAGCTCATTTAACTTCTGGTCACTTTCTCTTTTGAAATTATATTCAAATTCTTCTTTTTTTCTGTCCCAGTATAGCTTAAACTCATTTTCCTTTTCTTTAGAAAGATTTTCATAAGATTTCTTTTCAAATTCAATTTTATTTTTTAATTCGCTAAGCTCTGTTTCTAATGTATTGTTTCTAACGGAATAATCTTTTTCAAGCTGAATTATTTTTACGTTGTTGGCTTCTATAAGCGAAGCTAAAGATAAAGCGGAATGCTCTATACCGTAAATTTCCTTAAGGTCGTTATCTTTTATTTCAATTGCCGTTTTGATGTTTTTATAATCAATATCGGCCTGAGACAGTTTTGACGACAATTCATTAAGGGAATTTATTATATCTGATTTTAATGAACTTATTTTATCGTTTACATTATTTTCAATTATTTTATCTACTTTTTCAATTGTTTCCGTATTTTTCTTTTCTTCAATTTTTTTATTGGCGTTTAATGACTGTTTTTCCTTTTCTTCCAAATCTTTTTTAACATTTTCGTATGCTTCTAAAATTTCCTGCTTCGTGCTTTTTAAGTTAATTCCTTCCGATGTTTTATTAGCCATATAATATAACCATCCTTTAAATAATATTATTAATTAATATTATTAATTTTTCATATATTATTTATTTAAAGAAATTAAATTAGAATTAAATTTCTTTTTAAGTAAATTAACTCGTATTTTTTTATGATTTAATTATATATAACTGACGCTTCAGAAATACTTTTAAAATAATGAATATTATTGTCGTATCCTATGTTCTTGCAATTATAATTACCAACAGTATCTTATAGCCATTATTCGGAAATATTCCGCTCTTTTCAGCATATTTTGAGCGTGTGTTGATAATTCAAAATTCGTCATTATTAAAATCTCTAAATTGATTTCATTATTATATCATATTATAAAAAATATATAATTATTTAACTGAAAAATTTTTTTAAGATATGTAAATTATATAGTATATATATAGTTTCATACAATTTAAAATACCTTCATCCTTATTCCATTTCAACTGATTTATTTATAAATTATGGCACCTATTAGTTAGCTATAGGGGCGAATATAACTATATAATTAATAGATAAATTTATGCCATAGATCAGAGCATTTGGTCTATGGCATAAAATTTTATTAACATTAACACATTATAACTTGTTAATTTAATTTAGTTATTAATATATATATATATATATTTAGTTATTAATTACTTATATATTTTACTTAAAACTTCATAGTGGCACTTAAAAAAAACATCCTAGGAGCACCGGGGTTAGCCAACACTGCACCTGCACCTGCTCCAAAATAACTACCGCTTGAGAAATATTCATTTGAATTAAATTTCTTATTTAATAAGTTATAAACTGAAGCACTTAATTGCACGCTTCTTAGCCCAGGCACCATTTTGTCAAAATTAACTGTTTTAACGTTAATTGAGAAATTTACGATATTATAAGATGGCATCTTTTGCCGTGTTGGTCCTGCATACACATTACTAAACATATATTGCGATCCTGTGTACATATCCCATAGTTTAATATCATAAATTGTTGTATTTTCTGGAATAGTATAATAAGCACCGATATTATAAATTGAATTTGGTATATTTGACACAGGATAATTAGGATACTGTTGAAGATTTACTGTTGAATAAAAATTTTTATAATTAGCACTCTGATATGTATAATTTGCATAAAGATGTAAATTTGTATAAGGGTCTTCTGCGGCACTTATTTGCACTCCTTTATAAAATGCGCTGCCATTAGAAGCTAGAGTATGTGGTGTAGGAAACGGTTGATATATATAAATAGTTTCATTGGATAATATATTCTGGAAATAATTTGCGTTAAAAACAAAATGATGTAAATATTTATCTTTTTTTATCATTACTTTAAAGCCTGCTTCAGTATCTGTATTTCTAATAGGAGCAGTATCAGCAACATTCACAGTACTCGAATAACCGTATGCCGATGCCGTTGGAGCTTGATAAGAAATAGCCCAAGTTCCATATAAGGATAAATTATGTAAAACATGGTAATTAATTCCGATAGATGGCTCTAATTGGTAAATATGCGCAATTACGGGTGGAGCTGCTGATTGATAATAAGTTTCATTTGTAAAATCACTTGTGTCAAATCCAACATAATCCAGACCTGGCTCAATAATTAAATTTTTTAATAATTTTATTTTATCTTGAGCAAAAATTGATAAATAATTATTATAATAAGTTGTATAGCTTGTCGGAGCCGTATTTGTATAAGGAGAGTAATTATAATTTAATCTTCCGTATATATCATATTCTCCGAATTTTAAATTATTATTTAAAATTTTATAGTTAGAATATATTTTCTCTCCATATGTATTAGAATTTGGTTGCCACATTTCGTAATAAGACGCTTCTCCTGCTGTTAAAAAATAATTATCTACTCTATCGTGTTCTCTAAAACCATGTCTATACCACACTAAAGTATGCAGTCCTAAATTTTTAGTCAAATTTATATTAAGTTTTGAATAAAGCATCGTTGTTTGAGTTAATAATAATTTATACCACATATTGTACGGCAGTGATGAATAATATCCACTTGTTTGTTCACTATATAACGGCGCATTGGCATCTAACCCTTCAGTCGTAATACCTGAAATCGGAGAAACAGGAATAAAATTAGGTCTATATTCATGGGTTCTTGAAGCATAGGCTCCTAAACTAAATGAGTTTCCGTTAAAAATTTTTATTAACTTTCCGAAAAATGCATACCCATAACCTGGAGCATTAAACGGTCCTGTTCTAAAAGTGTCTGCATGCGTATAACCGGCTGCTGCTACACCGTCCCAGCCGTCGTGCATACCTGTACTCATTTCATCATCTAATGTATATGTATCAAAAGATCCAAAAGAAAAATTAGTTTCATTAAATGGACGTATTGTCGGTTGAATTGGAATCATATTTACTGTACCACCTAAACTATTATACCATCTGCTAGCAGGATTACCTGGACCATATATAACATTCATTCCGCTAAAAAATTGATCTATAGGGTATTCATTAGAATCAAAACCGCCACTAGCGCCTGAAAGATTTGTAACAGGGATTCCGTCAAATAACATTTGAATGCCATTTTTTTCTAAATCGCCTGCTACAGAAGACCATCCAACTTTAATACCCCTGATAGCAATTTCATCTCTAGCAAGCCCGCTATTGCCGCCATAGCTTGAAACCCTCACTCCCGGCAATAATTGTAAGGCTTGGACGGCGCCTCCTCCTGTATCCTGAGCTTGCTTCATTCCTTTTCTATTTAGAACTGCCGCAGTCTGAGTTGATTTAAATATTTTTTTTGCGGTTAATATTTTATTCATTTCCCTGAGAGCTTTTTTGGTTTTTGTCAAAATTTGCTGCGATGTAACCTCTGCAATTTTATGCGTTTTTTTAATCTTAGCAGTTGAACTATTAATTGAACTATCCGCATTTGCAAGCACTGTATTAAATAAAAGCATCATACATGCGGCAATGAATAATAAAAGACTTTTAAAAATTATCTTATAATAATTTACATTTAAATTGCTATTCCTTTCGGTGTTTAATTTAATTTTAAATCGGCGTTGATACTTTTTTGTATTATCTTGATAATAGCCATCCCCTAATACAAATAAGGAAAGATATTCGGCTACTTGTTTAATTCTGTTATTCATAACTCCTCCAAGTTATTGTTAGTTTAATTGTTATTATTTTTGTTATTTTTGTTAACTATTTATTTTTGAAACTGGCAATATCAAGAAAACTCTTTTTTATCCTTATCAAATCAGGGTTGTCCCTATGCATAATCCTATAACTAAATTAAATTAACGTTTTTTTGAAAGTTTATATTTTTTTAACAAATTAGCTGCCCATATAATTTTGTGATTATATTTAAGAGCTGTTTCTAAACATACTATGCCCAGAGACGGATAACCTAACTTATATAAAGCCACACCCATATGTGCCCATGCATTAGAAAAATCATGTCTGATTATTATTGCCTTTTGAAAATGTTGTACCGCCGTATAATAATATTTGCCATTTATTGCGCCTAAGCCTTTTTTATATTGAAAATTAGCGGATTGAGTATCGGTATTTTGCATTGAAAAGGCTTTCGCAGGTATATAAAATAATAAAATTATCGCTATTATATATGTTAATTTTTTAAAATATAAACCATTATTTATCTTCTTCTTCATCGTCATCCTTTCATATTGCCTATTGGCAGATAAAATTGTCGTCATGTTATTCATAATATCTATTTTTTTCTCCAAGTCATTTTACTATTGTTTTTTTATAAATTATTACTTGCTGAATGCACTTGCCAATCAATAATTAGTTAGGGTCAAAATATAAAACATTAAAAAAAATTAAAATATTTAAGATCTTTAAAAATTTAAAATAATCTGTAAAAATTAAAATAACGACCCTCACAAACTATATAAATATTCAAAGGATTGTTGTAAAATTGTTATTTTGTAATCGTATCAAATAATTATTACATTATTGTGAAACTTAGGTTAAGTTTTAGTTAAAATTTATTAAATTTTTATTACAATAAGTTACGATATTGTAATAATTAATAAATTAATCTGATTATTAGATAAATTTGATGATTATAACGCTTAGAAAGGATTAATAAAACGGGGAAAATATTTGAAGAGCATTAAAAAAACATTTTTAATATTACTTATAACCTTATAGCTTCGGTTATAAAAATTTTCTTTGAAATTATTTTTAAATCTTTATATATATGTTTTCATTTTCAACCTATTAATAAAAATTAATAAGTTATGGTGTAATAAATGCAAAAGTTTTCTTTGAAAACGATAAAGCAATCGATGGAGATAGTTAACCGTCAAACGCTTTAACAACATTGATAATGCTTTTAGAAGAAAATTGCCTATATTCTTCAAGCAGGCTTGCAGAATTTAACTGTAGATAAGTCTGTATTAACTCCAAAATTTAAATGGTTTGAATTGTTCATAGGTTATATTTTAAGAAATTGACTTATATTCTTTTAATTCTTGAAAAATTTTTGCAATATTTGTGAAATCTTTATCATCGTGCGGCAAAAACAAATTATTTTCTACAGCTGTTTGTGCAATAAGCAAATCAATAGCGCTCCTGATTGTAATTCCTTTTTTTCTAACTTTAAAATATATTCTTGCAGCATTTTCGTAAGATTCTGTATTAAATTTTAATTCAGAACAATTGACTGCTTAAATATTCTTTTAAAATATTAAATTCTTTTTCGGTCGCCGCTCCTTGAAGTATTTCTTGATAAATGAAGTTGTTAATGCCAAACTGTAAGTTACTTTGCAATATTTCTTCAAATAAATTTGTCTTCTCATTCAAATTACCTTTAAAATAATTTATTAATACGGAAGTATCCACGAGAACGATTATTTATTTTTCCTGTCTTAATGTTTTATAATCATAATTATCAGCGAATTTTATTTTACCTTTTATTTCAGTTAAATTCTTTTTCTTGCAATTAGTTACAAATTCTTCCAGCGTTAAATTTACAATTTCTTTTTTTGTTTTTATTTTTGTCAGTCTGATAGCCTCATTAATTAAATAATCGTTTAAATCAATATTTGTTCTCATATATACACCTCTAAAATATTTTTTAATAGTTTCCCAAAACCTCTACGGTAAATTCAAATCTCTGTATTGAAGAGTCTCTAAAAAAGAAATATTCACTATTGCCTACATTGGCGATAGTTTTTTCATAAGCTTCTTTAAATTTCCCAAGAGATGCAACAAAATCATTAAATTTTTTTAAATCCATCTTATACCGTCACTGTCAACTACAGACTTTAATTGAGGAGCTTTTTTTAATTCTATTATGTCTACTTTTTGAGCTAAATTACTGTTTTCTAAAATTTCTTTAAGCAAAGATATCTTATAAGAAATATCGCCTTCGGATAAAACCGCCAAATCTATATCGGATGTTGGACGGAAATTTCCTTTTGCCCTGGAGCCGAATAAAAAAATTTCTGCTCCTTTGCCGTTGAAAAATTCCTTTTCTGCTTTGTTTAATAATATTTCGGCAGATTTCTTCATAAACTTATCCCTTTTTTATTAACATAATATGATAAAAATCCGGTATCCCTTTTTTGATTTTCATATATATATCTAGATTTAACGATTACGTCGTTAGATATATTGTCGTCAGCCATTTTTCTGCGGATACTGCGCAACATTAATTTCATATCTTCCTTAAGTATGTTCTTATCCGTAATCACAAAGAAATCCCGGTCACTGTCTTCTTTATAGTCTCCCCTTGCCCTTGAACCGAAAAGGTAGATAGCTTCGACTTTGTAGTCGGCTTTTTCTATTTCTTCAGTAATTATTTTTTTGGCTTTATGAAGTATAACTACCGTATTTTCTGTATCTTTATATTGTATATTTATATTGTTCATAATTCATTATTATACTATATATTTATATTTTGTGAAAAATTGAAAAATACGATTCTAATATATTGTCGTCATTTGTTAATACTATAATGAACCCATAAATTAATAAAGAAATTTTAAAATTAAATTTCCTTATTTGCAAAAAAATATGTTAAAATTTAATGACATAAAAACATTAAATAATCATTTAAATCAAAATAAAATAAATTATCAAACGCCATTTTTATTTATTTTGAGATATCATTTTTAAGAAATTTTACTTTTATTTCATCCAAAAAATACTAATAAATAAATCGGCTATTTTTTTAATATCTTTTTTGTATCTTATTTTTATTTATAACCCTTCTTCTTGTAATATGGCAATGACATTTTCGGCAGTATCGTTAACAATAGAAGCAATCTGCTCAGGAGAAAGATTAAGATTTTTATAAGAGTTTATAACATAAGTTTTTTTAGCGGCACTCATACCTTCGGCTTTTCCTTCAAGATAAAATGGGTCGTCTTCTAAGTTTATAGTTATAGGCATTTTGTTTTCCTCCAGTTCTTTTACTATTTTAATTATATCTATTACTTCATGAGTTTTTTTAATTTCTTTATTGTTATAAGCTAAATAAGCCTTTAAATATTTTTCTGCTGCTTGCTGACAATGAAAACAAATTGCTTCAATAAATTCATTTTTTTGGCTTTCTGAAGTATAATTGAAGTATTTTCGGTATCTTTATATTGTATATTTCCATTATTCACAATTTGCTATTATAGCATATATTTTGTGAAAAGCTGAATAAATACGATTCTAAAATTAAAATAAGTAATTCTTGATTGTAATAAAACATTTGCATGCTGTGATTACTTCACTTAATCACAACATGCAAATGAGAGAGAAGAGGTAAAGCATAAAAGTTTTACTTCCCTATATTAAAACATAATTATTATTACAATAGGGTTAAAGTTTTGTTAAAGTTTTGTAATAATCAGAACTAATAATAAATTAAATATGGTGTAAAAATATGAACGACAAAACAGTAAACGAACAGATAAAATACATTAAAGTAGTTAATTAACCGATTCTGGTTATTTATTATTTATTATGGTATAGAATCATGGCAATTCTACTCTACCGTTAGATTATACATTCCAGGGGAGCCGTATCTGTTTTGAGAATTGTATGACCGAGAGTTCCAAATTTTGATAGTAATTTGATCACCTGGCATTAATGACCATGACCCGTTACCATAAGAACCCGTAAATCCATTAATAACAATTTCGTTGTTTGTCCAGCTGGATATATACAAGTGAACCATATTTCCGCTATCTCCCGCATTCCAATTTCTTGTAATATCGGTAATTTTAATAAATCTTGAATCCCCGTTATATGAAAAGTGTGATCCAAAGCCAGTTCCTTTAATAACAATCCTTTGATTATTCGTTGGATAAACAGTACTGACGGAGAAGATTTCAGGAGCATTATTATGGACATTATTAGGCGCATTATTTATAGAATTTATGGAATTTTGAAATTGATTAACTGCACTGCCTAATATCCCGTTAATAGAATTTCCTGCAACGGCAGTTGAAGAAATTGAAAAAACCATAAAGAATGCTATAAATATGCCGGCTATTATTCTAACTTTTTTATTCATTGTTTAACCACCCTTATTAAATTAATTTATTTTGATTTTTTTAATTAAAAATCATTTAATTTTAATAATTTCTATTTTTCACCCCAAAATATTTATTGTATTTTTGATGTGTTTTCCGCTATCTTAATTTAGGATTGAATTCTGCACTGATACAAATTAATTCCCGATTCTATAATCTTTTGTTGATATATACCTATTACAGAAACAGTTTGTCCTTTTTTAATATTGTATATTTGGTTGAGATAATTTTTGTTAGTAATATTGCAATATGCATAATAACCTCGTATACCATGAAATCCAATTATAGCTCCATTACCCGAATCAATTGAACTTATTCAAAGAACTTTACCTCTTAATTCTAATGTTTTATTAAGATAAAAAAATATATGATAGTTATCGGTCTATTGTCGTTTTTTGTTAATTTTCAGATATACGCTATAATTTTCTTATATGATTTTAAACCCTTTGACACAATCCATTCCTGCTTAAACTCTTTCTAATCACGGAACCTGCGCTTTTAAAAGCAAAACGGAAGCGTGAAAACATGTCTTTAAATCTAACCTGCATTTATTTATTTTATTTATTTATACTAAAACTACGATTTTTTTTAAGATTATAACAAAATATTATTACAGGATGATTACAAAACTATTAAATATTAATTAAGGTTTTGTTACGATTATTACGCTTTTATTAATATTTTGTGATAATTAGGCGAAGGTCGAAATAATAAACAGAAAATTTAAGGATATTATTTATTGTATAATGTTATAAAATGAATTTACAGAAATTATAAAATTAGCTACCTTTACGCCCTTTAGTTCGGAAGTGCCTATATTTTAAGTAAATTTAAGTTATTATGGAAAATAATAAGGTTTTTTATAAAATAAAAATCGAGGCAAACTAACTAAAATCTATCAATCCTTACAAGTAATTTGGTAATTTTAAACTTCCATATACATTAGAATGTAGTCAAAATAACTATTTCCCCTTTTTAACGCTTTAGGCTTTAGTCCGTACTGCGAAAATCCAATTTTTTCATAAATATGTATTGCAATTTCATTAACAACGGATACTTCTAAAGTCAATAGTTCAAATTTAGCCTTTGAATCGTTAATAATAGTTTTTAACAAAGCTTGACCTATACCGAAATTTCTAAATTTTTCATTTATATCTACACCCAATATTCCAATGTGGTCATGCTCATATCCTTTGGCTAACCGTTGAACGCTGACAATTCCAACAACATTGTCATCAATTATTGCAACTTTACATAAAACGTCCCCATCAATTATTCTTTTATATAGGTTTACGAAAAAATCAAGTTCTTCACTAAATGTAGGCGGTTCCTTTTTAACGCTAACTCCAAGCTTTGGATTAAATTTTAATTCTTCATAACGTAAATAGTAATTTTTTGCAACATCTTCAAAATCTGATAATACCATATCTCTGATAAAATAATTCATATATTTTTAAAAGCTCTGTCAATTATAAAATTAATGTATTTTATTTAATAAATATAAAAAACGCCGCTCTTTAAAAACTAAGCGGCGCAAAATTTAATCCGCAATACTTGTGTATTACTTAAAATTTAACAGTTGCCGTCAACATCGTAAACCTCGGCATACCTGGTAAACCAACCCCATAATCATATGTTGAGCCATTCAATGTTCCATATTCTTCATATACATTCGCGTTATATTGCTTATTTAAAATATTGTCAATGTTTAAAGAAAGCGTAACACCTTTAAGATGCATTTCTTTCAATGCGCCGCCCATTTTACTGAAATTGAAATAATGGCTTAAGTATCCGTTAAATACCCAGTATCCGCCGTAATTTGGTCCGACAGGTTCTCCGTTTAAATTATTGCTTATTTCCTGACCTGTATACGTTCCCCATAATTTTAATTGAGAATTAAACATGTGACCGTTAAATCCGATATTTGCTAAATGCCTTGGAACATTTGCAATGTGTTCGCCTGAAAAAAAATAGTTTTTTGTGCTACTGCCATAGCCTATGTTTGCAGCCGTATAATAATTTGATGTATAAAATGCAGTGTTATATGACCAGTTGCCGAAAACAGTTGCATATCTGTCAATTTTGTAACTTAAAGCAAATTCAATGCCCTCATATGTTGAATTGCCTGCATTATATTCATAAGTAGCGCCTAATGTCTGATTATACGAAGAACTGAATGTGTTCTCAAATAATTCTTTATATCCATTAAGAGATAAATGCAAACCGTGATATTTATATCTAGTCCCAAGTTCATAATCTGTTACATATTCAGGTTTAACAGTTAATGGAGGTGTATAAGGATTCCCGTCTATGGTTCCTTCCCCTAAAATATTGTAATAAGCCGAAATGTCAGGAACTTTTTGAATTTTACCCCATGAACCGTAAACAATCCAGTTTTTTAAAAGTTTATAACTGATACCAACGGACGGTTCCATATAATTATAAATATTTGAAATAGTTCCAGAATTATCATAAAAACCGACATTATCTGCATCGCTTGTATTAACAGTGTTGTATTTAATTCCAGGTTCTATATTCAGTTTATTATTCAATAATTGTATCTTGTCCTGAACATACAAAGTATTGTTAGTTCTAGTATCATGTTCATTCCATGCGTCATTATAGCCTGTTGCTTCAGGAACATTTGAATTGCCGTACCAATATTCTGCAGAACGAAGAGTGCCGAATATAAATTGACCACCGAATGTTATTTTATTGTACGGCAAATTTACGTTAAATTGCGGAATATCCCCTGCTTCATCTGTGGTATTTCTATATAAGTGATAATCTGTTCCGTAATAAGCCGAACCAAATAATGCAGGTGCTGCCGTAACATAAGGAAGCGGATAGTTTCCATAAGCAGGTACAGATTTATCAGGACTATTGGCAAAATAAAACGGCTGTTGTCCGTCTATCGTTATTTCATCGCATACTCCTTGTCCTGCAGCATTATAAATTGGACTTGACGGATTATTATAAACATCTGAAAGACACTGTGGATTAGCATATGAAGTTCTATAGTAACGGTTATTATGATAAAAAGCTTTATTTGAGAAATTAAAATATTTATTTACATAATTGTTCCAGCCAAGAATAGCGTAATAGCTATCGTCAGTATTAGTTGAATAATCTATTGAAGTCGGCCAATTAAATGTATACCCGTATTTTTGTTCCAATAGGAACGGGATAGAATGAGGAGTAAAACCTGTATTGTCATTCCTCATATAAATAAATGATACGTTTGACCTGTTTTCATTATACGGTTTAATTAACGAAAGATAGTACGAATGGTTTTTATCCGATGTATTATTCATCCATCCGTTTGAATCGTTTCTCGTAATTCTGATATACATCCTTATGCCGCCGGGAAGCTTGCCTGTATTTACATCAAATCCGTAATTTCTCGTTGCATAAGAACCGTATCCGCCGAATATTGAACCGTTTGCTTTATAAGACGGCATAACGGCATTATAATTTATAGTGCCGCCGAGAGAATTAAATGAATTAACACTTGGATTGTTTATTCCTCTGTAAATATTGATAGATGAAACATCTCCTAAAGTAAAAGGGACATTATTTCTAACGGAAGCAAAATTTTGGGCCGAGCCGTTAAATATGTCATTCAATGGTATTCCGTCAAAAGATTCGGTTATCTGCCCGCCGTTAAATGCTCTCATTTCAATATTAGTGCGCATCCCATTCGGACCGAATGATTGAGCGCTTATACTCGGTTTGGTTGATAATATAGATGCGATGCCCATCATAGGATTATTTACCGCTTTAATCTGCTTTTTTGTGATAAGAGATTCGGAAAACGATGATTTGAATACTTTTTTCTTAAGCTGTTTGGTTTTTGATATTTCCTTTGCGCTTACCGCCACTTTCGGTATTAAATGTACATTATTAGAACTATTTAGCGTGTTTGCATTAGCAGTTGCACTATTACTATCCGCATTTGCAAGCCCTGTATTAAATAAAAGCATCATACCTGCGGCAATAAATAATAAAAGACTTTTAAAAATTATCTTATAATAATTTACATTATTTACTTTTACATTTAAACTGTCATATTGTTTTTTATTAAGTGATTTTACTCCTTCTATTCCTATTCCCTCCTGATTTTTTATTAAAATATACGATCTGCTGTCATTTCTTTCCTTTTTTGGGTTATCTTGATAATGGTAAAGCCCCCCCCCTGAGACAATAGAGAGGCGGTCAGTCATTTGTTCAATTACGCGTTGACAATTCATAACTCTCATAACTCCTCCAAGTTATTGTTAATTTAATTGTTATTATTTTTGTTAATTTTGTTATTTCTAAAATGTTTATATATATTTATACTAATATTAATTGGCTATATTAATTATTTATATTCACTTAGAGCAATAATTTTAATCCGGGCTTGCTCCTGCTAAAATATCGCCGATGGGTGCCCCTTCTTTTTTCGCTAATTTTTTTATGTAAGCTATAACTTTTTCATATGATTTTAACCCCTTTGATGCAATCCATTCCTGTTTAAATTGTTCCGGTCCGCTTATTTTTAATAATGAAGTCGGCGTATAATATTCTGAGCCGTTACTATTTATATCTTTTTTAATAATTTTTTTACTGCTGTTAAAATTTTTAGCATTATATACTTGATGCGCATTTTTTTGATATTTATTATTATGCACTTCTTTAAATTCTGTTAATTTCAACTTATTTTTATTACTGACTGTCTTTTTATTTTTATGTTGATTATCAGCCCTTCTTAATTGTTGATTTTTATTTCTATTATCTATATTTTTATTATTAATATTTGCAGGGGCTTCCCAAAAACCCTCTTTTCCTAATTTTAACCGCATTTTATCTATATAGCTTTTGCAAATACCGGGATTAAGCGCCGGTTTAACCTGCATCTTAACTACATTATACGGTTTCATATCGGGTTTATCCGTCCAGCCGGTATTTATAACCGGAGTATTCGCATCCCATTGAGACATAGGAGAAATCTTAAATATAGCTTCTATTGTCTTAATAATACTTATCTGCGAATAAAATTTCTTAATCAAAACGCCTTTTTTTACCCACGGCGAGATCATAACGGCAAATGTTCTATGCGCATTTATATGGTCTGCTCCCGATTGGGCATCGTCTTCGGTAATAAATACAAGCGTATTTTTCCATACAGGAGAATGAGACAAGTAGTCAACTATTTCGCCTGTCGCATAATCGTTATTGGCAACATAATAATCCGGCGTATAATAACAGGGTCTGCTGCCTGCTGTATGGTCGTCGGGTAGCCATATATAAACAAAAGACGGAAATTTATGATGCTTTATTTTCTTCTTTGCGAAATTTAAAAAGACTTTCGCCCTTTGGGTATCAAGAATAAATCTATCCCATCCGTAAGATGATAAATCTATATGTTTTTTCATAGCAGGTAAAATATCGCCTATCCTGTTGCGTGAAACAAATTCGCCGAAAACCTCAAAAGACGTATTATGTTTTAACATATCGTTGTATATATATAGTCCGTAAGGGTAGCTTATCCATGGATTAGACCAGTGTTTTAAGCTCAATAGGCTATCATAAATAGGCATATATTTATAACTATCTTTTAAATTTAGCGGTCTTAACGGCTGCGTCCACCCCGGATTACCTACTAATCCTCTTCCTGAATAGTACTCCGGCCATGTTCTTTGAACAAAATCGGAATCTGATGCTCCGGTAGTCCATTGATGCCCCTGCGCCGTTACTTCGCCGTCGGCATCGAAATTGACAAACAGCCCGTAATCGTTTGCCAGCTTATATAAATTAGGCAGTTCTTTTTGATTATATAAGTCAAGATGCGGGTCTGCCCATTTTCCAGCACGGCTGTAATCTCCTAAATCTTCGTCAAATGTTTTATTTTCGCGAAGGATAAATACTACGTGTTTTATATGTTTTCTCAAAAATTTATCAATTTTTTCATCGGCAAGTTTTCTTTTTTCTCTCTGCGATAAACTAAATAAATCGTTATGCAGAACAACCTTTGTCCAAAATTTGAGCTGAGGCATAACTTTATTTATAGATATTTTTTCGATAGCCCCTTCCATCATATCGCCGACCCACTGAAAATGAACATTAGGACCGCTTCCTAAACCTTTAGCATCAGTAACATAAATATCACCTCTGCTAATAATTATAGATGTCGGATACCATGCTGTAGGGATTAATCCAGCCTGCTTTCTTGTTTTTATATTAAAAACGCTTATATCATTATTGCCGGCATTCACTACATACATAAAGCCCTTGTAAATAGCTGCGCCGTCTGGATAGCTGCCGTAAGGAGCGTGCGGATATGGCGCATCATTAAATATACGTACAACTTTTAAATTTTGCGAGTTAAATTCGAAAATTTTATCATTATTTGAATCGGTTACAAATACATACGGTGTGCCGGCAAGCTGTATCAATCCAGTCGGATTGACTCCGGGGGAATAGCTTAAAGGCGATAATTTTTTACCGACCAAAATTTTTCCGACCGGTTTTAAATTAATCGCATTTAATACTGTAACGCTATCTGATCCCCAGTCGGAAACTACCAATCTTTTGCCGTGGTCCGCCAATATTACGTCAAAAGGGTAAGAACCAGCGTTTGCATAACTCGCCTTACCTGTTTTTAAATTGACTTTAGCAACGGAGTTTGAAAGGAGTCCTGTAACATATAAATTTTTATTATTTTTTGAAACTGCTATACTGTCAGGATAAAACAGATAAGGTTTATCATTTTGATGTCCTTGATACTGATATGGATACTGATTTTTAGGAAACGGCTGCCATTTTAAGTAATATTTTTTTATAACTCGTAATTTACCGTTTTTCCCAACTTTTAAAGCAACGACATTGTTCACTCCGCCGCCTGCCGCATAAAGAATACCGTTTGAAGCAAAGTCAATCCCCTGATAAAGATCCTGATTTTTATTTTTTGCATATACCATCTGGCTGAATGCTTTATTTAAACTTGAATGATGCGCCTTTTTAGGATTATAAATTATTTTTTTAAATTTTTTAAATTTTCTTTTTTTAAATTTTTTTTCTTTATACGCACGATACTGAGCTACTTCTTTAAGAGTTTTTCTGTTATATATTGTAATAGTCTGAAAAAATGTAGCGCCGTTAGCCACAACAGCTATATATTTACCATGAGTTACAACATTTGTAGAAAAATTAGGGGTTTTATTTAATAACCCTGCGGGGGATATAAATCTGCCGGTAGGAAGCTTAAAAATATAATGCTTATAATTGATTTTTGAAATATCAACCGGTTTTAATATTTTTTTGTTAATTTTATTTACAAGGATTCCTGCATCGGTATTTTTGCTTATTCTAATAGCAATAATAAAACCTGATAATAATATTAGAAATAATACCGATAAAATTAAAATATTTTTTTTAACCATACGCAATTAAATAGCAAAATACATTGCATTGCTTCATTGCCACAAACTATACAATAAACAAAACAATGAAATCACTACCTTCCTCCTCTGATTTAAAATTATTTATTATTATTTATATACAAGGGCTCCGTTAAAATCGTTATTATGTTTATTAATTAAACAAAAACATATAATGCAATAATATATGAGAATGCATATTTAAACAGTATAGTTAATTTAAATAATGACGCATTTTTAGCTGCCGAAAGCGGAGCACTTTTAAATTGCACTTGCAATAATAAACAAAACAGTTATTTTATTGATAATTTAATTTATATTTCGAGTATTATAACATTTGGAATATTACAGGATTATTACAGTAATATTAAATTTTTGTAATAATTTAAAATTGGTGCGATATTTATCATGTAAATCATATAAATGCCGCTCAAATATAATTTGAATATGCTATAATATAATAAACAATAAAATTAATTATAATATAAAACGTTTATGCAAGCGTGATTATAAGGAAAATTTTAGATGACTAAAGAAGAAGTTGCTCTATTCTGGATTAATTCGTCTGAAGATAATTATAATTCAATGACAATATGTTTAATGCCGGCGAATATGTCTGGTCGTTATTTATCGGTCACCTTGCAATAGAAAAATTATTAAAAGCTTATTATGTAAAAAATGTTGAATTGAAATTGCCTAAAATTCATGACTTATATAAGCTTGCTATTAAATCTAATCTTTCTTTAACAGAGGAACAGAAAGATTCATTGCAATATATAACCTTATTTAATATAGAAACAAGATATGAAGATTATAAAAAAGATTTTCATAAAAAATGTACAAAAGATTTTGCATTAATTAATATAGAAAAAATTAAGGGGTTAAGAGAATGGTTAAAACAAAAGATAAAAAGCTAATAATTGAATTAATTAACAAATATATTAATGAATTAAAAAAAAGAAAAATTGATATTGTTTCAGCTTACCTATTTGGCTCTTACGCAAAAGGAAAACCCACGGAGTGGAGCGATATAGATGTAGCTGTCATAACTAAAAATATCGTCGGAGATGATAATTTTGATTTTAAATTTTTATTAATGAAAATAGCCAGGGACATTGATTATAATATTGAACCTCACCCATATTTAAGAGATGAATTCAATGAAAGCAATCCGACTGCCGCCGAAATTATGAGAACAGGCGAGAAAGTTATTTAAATCATTAAGGAAATAGAAAACGGAAATTTATTTTCAACTTTAAATAAAGAAAATTAAGAAGAGCCCGACGAATAATAAAACATTATCCGTCGGACTCTTCTTTTGATATTTTGAAAAATTAATTAATCATTTAATTAGTTTATTTAATTGGCTAATTAAATTAACTAATTGCATCAATCTGTAATTAAAATAATATAATTTTCAGTAATTGAAATAATATTTTTTAATTATTTTTCTAATTAATTTTTCATCCTGATTAACGCAATTAGTGATTATTCATTGCTAATTAGTAATTAATATAATTGTTTTCAACATAATCTGTTTATTGCATAATACAATAATCTAGCTCTAAAATTAAATCATAATAAATAATTTTATTAATTTATTAATTTATTATCATTATAATTTATTTATATATTTATATATTTTAGAATTTGAATGATGTTGACACATAGTAAAATCTTGGCATGCCGGGCATGAATTCAGCATAAGTTGCTGTTCCTGTCGGATAAGATTGTCCTGCAAAACCAGCTACTATGCCTTCAAGATAATTTCTATTCAATATATTATCTACCGTAAAACTAAGTTTCATGCTTTTTAAGTCTGCTTCTTTAAAAAACGGTATATTTCTAAAATTAAACTTATGGCTTAAATTTAAATTAAACAGCCAGTATCCGCCAAGATGATATGCGCTTGTAGGCTGCCCGTTTATGTCTGTGACAAACTGCTCGCCGGTATATGTTCCCGATAAATTTCCGTTAATGTGAAAATAATTTTCATCAATGCCTACGTTTGCCAAATGCCTCGGTATCATCGGAACGTTTTCTCCCGATTGAACCGAATAATTTACGCCGCTGCTGCTATGATGAAAAAAATAAGAAGATGTGTATTTTCCGGTGTTTAATGAATAGTTTGCATAAACATTCAAATTGCGGTTAATATCATATTGTCCTTCAAGTTGAAACCCAGTATATACAGAATTTCCTGCATTTTCCTGATATGTAGTTTCAGTTATTGTATTTAAATATGTAACAAATGTGTTAGTAAAACTTTCTTTATAAATATTAGCCGAAAGTGTTAGATTTTGCAGTCTGTATCTTGTGCCTAATTCATAATCGGTAACGATTTCAGGTTTCAATGAAGTTATAGGCTTAGAATATACAAAAATACCCGAAGAATTTGGACCTAAACTCCCGAGTGAAGTCTCAAACTCACTGTAGTTAGGAGCTTTCATAGTTCTGCCGTAAGTCGCATAAAAGTTCCAGTTAGACAATAAATTATAGCTTAATCCGACAGTCGGTTCTATTTCCGTATAATTATTTGCAATAGTTCCGCCATACGTATAATTATCAACGGGATTGGTAGAAATATTTTCATTTACATATTGATATTTAACGCCCGGCTCTAAGAATAATTTATGAGGTATAATGCTTAATCTATCCTGCGCATATAAAGCATCCATTGATTCGCTGCCTCTTAGATCGTTATAAGCATTATAGCCTAGCGTAAAGGGAGTATATGCAGAACCGCCAAGCCACTCTGTTTTATGAAAATTCCCGTCAATGAATTGTCCGCCGAAAACAACGGTATTTCTCGGTAATTTAACGGTAACAGTCGGAAAATCGCCAAATTGCGTCAGGCTAACAGCTTTTGTGTGATTATCGGTTGCATAAGCTAACTGCGCAGAAGTGCTGAATTGGTTTAAATAACTATCATTCGGGTAAAAACCGGGACTCCAGTCTCCATGACCAAAACCTAATGTATAAGGCTGCACGCCGTCAACATATATACTGGAAGGTATATTGCATGATGCGGTGCTGATTCCGGCGCTTGCAGCGCTTGGATGGCATGCGGGATTTATATAAAGATTTTTATACATATCGTCTTCAGAATAGAAAGCTTTATTATTAAACGTTATATTTTTATCTATATAATCCTTCCACCCTAATATTACATAATATTCCTGATTATAAGCCTGCGCATTTTCAACCGAAGTCGGCCATCCCCAATTGTATCCAAACTGATTAAGAAGCGGAACGGGGACGAGATGCGGGTCGTTTGCGTAATCATCGTTTCGCATGAAGATAAAACTTATATCAGATCTGTTTCTATTGTAAGGTTTTATTAAAGAAAAATAATACGAGTGGTCTCTGTTAGGATAGCTTGAACCGTCATACCAGTCGTTTGCGTCGTCGTGTTCAACCCTTAGATACATTCTTATGCCTTCCCAGAGCTTACCCGTATTCAAAGAAAAACCGTAAGTCCTTGTTGCAAAAGAACCATATCCGCCGAATATTGAAGCGCTAAATTTACTTGACGGCATAACGGGTTCATAACCTATTTGACCGCCTAAGGAATCAAAAGTATCCACGCTTGGATTATTTACGCCATAGGAGATATTAACGCCTGAAACATCCCCAAGAGTAAAAGGAACATTGTTTCTGATGTCCATATAATTGCTTGAGTCGCCGTCAAACATGTTATTAATAGGTATCCCGTCAAAGGTTTCAGATACTTCTCCCGTTCCAAATCCCCTTAACTCAACCCTTGACCTGATATTGTTAGGTCCGCTCGTGCTTGCATGGATCGAAGGCGCAACATTTAAAAGGCTTTCAAAACTGGTCATAGGGTTAGTCATTCTTTTAATAGCTTTTTTCTTGATTTTTGAAACTGTAAACGGCGTTCTTTTAACCTTTACTTTTTTTGTGATTGCTTTAATTGAAATTACCCCTGCGACAGCATTTGGGCAAGTCCATAAACTGGCGGACATTAGAGTTAGAATAAATATACCGATAATTATTCTAATGTCGGGTTTTTTGATTAAAACCTTCCTGTTATCCATTTTTTCTTTTTCCTCCATTTTTACTTATGATGATTATATTTAAGAAATAAAATTAAAACCTTATGTTGCATATTTATTACAGAATTGTTAAATTTTGTTACAATAATGTAATATTTTTGTAACAAAATAAATTCTTGCGGAAAGTTTCTTATTCATCATTTTTTTGCATTTTTCTTTTTTTCAACTAATCTAAGCGCGCTTTTAAACAATTTGTCGGATGGCGAAAGTTTAACGGCGGTTTTAAGGTCTGCAATAGACGGATTAAGTTCATTCAGTCCATACTCCGCTCTGCCTTTGACAAAATAGCCGAACGCATTTTTAGGACTATTTGCTACGACTTTTTTTGAATAATAAATTGCCGGCTTGAATTTATTAATATTCTCATAGCTGATAGCGGCGTTAATCATTAAATCATCTTTTAGATGCCTTTTATTGGCAAATGTTAAACCTTTTTTATAATTCTTAATCGCATCTTTAATGTTTTTCTTTTTTAATTGCCTGTTTCCTGCCAAAAGGTAATTTATTCCAATATTATTTTTTATAATTTTTATAAAATTTTCTGTCTTTTTATTATTGCTGCCTTTTTTATTTACTTTGGTTATAATTAAGGCAAGTGATTTTTTAAAGTAATAATTGCTTTTTTGATACTTTTTTAAAAATTGAAGTATATTGCCGTTCAATTGAAACGTATAAGGATTTTTATTTTCTTTAAGAGATATTTTTGCAAATTTTAGAGCTGAGTTGTATTTTTTTTTCTTTAAAAATACAACCGCTTTATTATAATTTAGCTGCCATTTTGAAATTGCATAAGCAGGGGTTTGAAATAAAATTATTGAAAATCCTAAAACCGCAACCATAGAAAATACGGCATAGCATAATGATGAAACTAAATTTAAATACGATTTTTGCACATTGCCCTCCTGATATACTACTTGTAGTAAGTACCGTTAATATTTTTCTAATCGATATTTTATTATTTTAATTTAATTTTATAATTGTTTTATTCTTTGATTGCTTAATTTTAATACGTATAAAAATAAGGGTATGGAGCGTAAGGCGCCCATTGCCAGTTATACCACATCCAGTAATGCGGTCTTAACTGATAACCTCTTTGTAGTGCCCGATGCTGTTTTTTACGTATGCCTGTTCTGAGCATATAGTCAAGTACTATCGCTGTTATCCCGTCTTTATGAAGTTTAATTATTTCTCTTGCCGTCAGATAAAATACTTCATGCGATTCCCTGATTTTTTTTATTATCGTCCTATTCGGCACCCGCTCCTTGCATAACTTGATTATTTCAGATATAGCCAGAGGCGGAGGCGTAGGTTTAACATAATACGCGCAGCCGCTAAAAATAAAGCTAAACAATAATATTGCTGAAAATACGATAATTATTTTCTTGTTAAGTCTTTTTAATTTCATAATGTTACCTGTGTAATTTAAATCTTATCCATATACTGAACTGCAATATTCTGTTTCTGAGCTTTTTAGGCGGCATAGGATAATTTGCTAATTCAAGTGTTTTAATAGCGCCGCTGTTTAATAAAGAAAATTGAGAGGAGCGAATAATCTTTATCTTGCTTATTGTCCCGTTATAGTATGTAAAAAGAACCTTAACCCTGCCCTGCATACGCATAGCTTTAGCTGCTGACGGATATACAAGAGAGGACTTAATTTTTTGTCTTATCTCTCCCGTAAGCATCGCTATAAGCGACGGATTAATAGGACCATGTTCGACAACCGGCATTGGCCTCGGTGACGGTGGTACTATTTCATGCACTGCAGGCGACGGCGGAACGTTTTTCACATGAACGGCTTTAAATACTTTTTGAGCTGTATGTCTTACTACCCTCGGTTTAGGATGAGGTATAGGCGTAGGTTTAGGTTTAACAACAGGTCTCGGCTTTGGCGGCGTAGGCTTTGGTTTAGGTTTAACTACAGGTATAGGCTTTGGCGGCGTTGGAATAGCCGCAAGAGATATCATCATTGGCTTTTGTGGTATCGGCACATATTTGGGCATATGAGACAATATTAATATTGCAGCCACAACCAGCACAAGCTCAAAAACAGCGCCTAATAATATTGCATAACCAAAGGGAATTTCCCTGTAGTCGTTATTATTATTGCTGTTATTAAAAGATGAATTATTAATATAATCTTCCATTTAAGACCTCGCAGCAGCAATGCCTATTTTGCTTACGCCTGCTTTCTTGCAAGCACTCATTACCGAAACAAGGTGCTGCAGGGATACTTTTTTGGAACCTGCAATAGTCACTATCGTTTTTTTCGGATTATGACTTCTAAGTAAAGACGTAAGTTCATTTAATGTTAAAACCTTTCCTTTAACCTTTATAGTGCCGTTTTTAAAAAGAGAAATAAGCACTTTTGGATGCGGCATTTCTTGCACGGCACTTGCGTGAGGAATCTGCGAAGCAATACCTGAAGAAGGTATCATCCTCAACATAATAAGCGCAAAAAAAACTACTAAAAACAACATGATATCTATCATTGGAATGATTACAATCTTTGCTTTTTTATTTTCATTTCCCAAATAGCTGTAATTACCCATTTATAACCTCCTCATTAGCTGTAAATGGATTTTTAACTATTGAATTTATATTTTTGCCTTTCTCGGCTATTCTCTGGTGATTCAACTCAGGGCCGGATACTTTATCTTCTTTTGAGCATGGTCTTTCTAAACGGTTTACTAACATTATTTTAAGTGTCTCCATTTGATGAACAATTAATCTTACCCAGTTATTCAAACCGTTATAAAATACCAGACCGATAATGGCTACAAATAGACCGGCTCCGGTCGTAACTAAAGCCTCTGCAACACCGCCAGTGACTTTAAGCGGAGCACTGCCGGGAGCTCCCAAAACTGAAAATGCCGTAAACATACCTACAATTGTACCTAAAAGACCTAAAAGCGGAGCTAATGTAACTATAGAATCTAAAATCCAGAGTCTTTTGTCAATTGCCGGAGACTGCCACATTATTTCTTCTTCAAGCAATCTGTCTAAATGATCGTGGCTCCTTACTTCCGGAAAATTTAATGCAACATTTAACACCTTAGCTTGCGGCACGTTGTCGGAAGATTGCACTATTTCAGACAGAATTTTATCGTCAACCACTTTAAGCTCAGATACTTTTGAAGTAATCTCACGCCCCTTGTTAATTAATTTATTTAGATACAATGTGCGTTCAATAATTACGGTCAGAGCCACAAGAAGCACTATCATGATCAGATAGAGCACACCGCCTGACACTGAAGCAATGTGAACTATATAAGATAAATTCATTACTTTCCTCCTTATTTTAAATAAAATAAAAGTTAATTATCAGTACTTGCAATATCACATATTTTTAAATTTTCTATTCAATTTTAAATTCAGTTCTTATATTTGTTCAAATTAAATTAAATTAAATCTATTATACTAAGTTATTGTTGCAATATTATTACGTTTACGTTAAATTTTTGTAACATAACAAAATATTTTATTTTTATTAAACTTCATTAAACAAACACATCTTCAAAACCGTTTGCATATTTATCCCTGTCTGTAAGCGGGTCGATACCCCAAAGATTTTCAACATATTTAAGCACTGAAGCATGTTCATGCCTTACATTAGAAATATATCCTTTTTTTGCAAACGGTGAAATAACTATACATCCTACTCTCATTCCAAGACCGTAATAATCAACGACAGGAGGCACTACATGGTCGTAAAATCCTCCGCACTCATCCCAGTTTAGAAATATTGCAGATTTTGAAAAAAGAGGACTTTTTCTTAATGCTTCGATTCTTTTTACTGAATAAAGCATACCGGTTTTTACATCGGCAGGCGGATGTTCCGAGTGTTTAAAATCCGGCACAAGCCAGCTGAATTTAGGGAGATTTCCTTTTTTTATATCTTCAAAATATTCAGCGGCAGGTCTTATCTTGTTCCATAAATTTTTGTCTTTTATAAAACTTTCAAACCATATTACAGGTACCCAGTGGTGAATATATTTTGCAGGATTCGGCCATCCTTCGACGTATATTTTCCATGAAATTTTAGCCTTTTCAAGTCTGTTAAATATAGTTGGAAATTCATACGGCCTTGACGGTTTTAAATCTGTTATATGACCGTTAGACTGCGCTGCAATCTGATAAAGCCTGTTAGGCTGGGTAGGTCCCATTATAGAATGAAAATAATTCTGGCAGAGCGTATAATTTTTTGCGTAATAATAATAAGGAGTAAGAGCTTTTTTTGTATCGTAATAGCCCATAATTACTTTATAATCGTTTACAGGCTGATTTATTCCGTTCAGGAAATATCCGTCCATTTTTCCGTTGTTGTATATAGTATGCAGAGCTTCCCACGAATGGTTAGGATCTACATGCTCCGGCGTTATGTAATGGAAGCCCAGGTCATACGGCTTAATGCTTCCGTCCATGCCGTTTGTTATGCCGAGCTCCAATATTCTTTTCGGCTGCCCGTTTATCGTTGCGTCCATCATGCCGAAATAATGGTCAAAACTTCTGTTTTCCTGCATTATTAAAACTACATGCTCAGGTTTTTTAAATTTCAATACGGAGGGGTCGGATGCACCGCCGCTATTAGTTTCTGCATCTGCCTGTTTAACGTTTAAACTGCCTGCAACCATGCTGCCCATAAGACCTGCTGCGCTTAATTTTATAAAATCCCTCCTGTTCATGTCTTCTCCTTTATAATAAGAATTATTGATACTTTTATATTTTTATTTTATTTTATTTCTATTGCTATTTTTATTACATATAAAGTCATTGATTTCTAATATTAACACACACAATGTTAAGATTTTATTACAGAATTGTTAAATATTTGTTAAGGTTTTATTACAGTTTGTAATAATTAAAATAAACAGAATAGATAGCTAGGGGGCAAATAGGGGTAAATAGCGGCCGGCACCTAAATAAACCGGTAATACGCCATGATAGAATAATATTAAATAGAATAGAATATATATGATAATATTGCAATTATGAGCAAAACTATGCAGAATGAATTATATGAATTATGAATTATTTTAACTATAATATAAAAAGTGTTTTATAAGGTCTATGCCGTCGGAGCTTAAATAATAATAGACAATAGTATATAGAATAACACTTATTATTAGCGGTATGTAAAAAAATACTATATTATTGCCTTTATGTTTTATTAACCCTAAGATTAAAGACACAAAAAAAGTTCCTATAAAAAACTGTCCGACAAAAAAGCCGACGTAAGCGCCGTTTCTTACCCATTTATCGTCAATCTTGCTTAGTCTTTTATTAAAAAATTTAAGTTTTCTTAAATACTGCGCAAAATAAAAACCTGTAATACATATGCTGATATCCGAAACTATTATAACAAGAACGGATAAAAGCGGGTTAAGCCCCATAAACGTTATATAGGAAACGGCAAGCAGTCTGCCGCCAAAAAAAGGATTAATATTAATAAATATGAGTGCGATATAATTTAGCATAGTAGTATAAGTTTATTATATTTTATTATATCAAATAATTTTATTGTACATTTGACAATATTTATTTTTATATTTACAATAAATATAAATAAACAAAAAACTTGGAGGAGCTTATCATTTATTATGAATGTTGAAAATACTAAAAAATATGTTTATCCTGCTCTGCATTTATGGTGGAGATATACCTGGAAATTATGGCTGTTTATGGTATTTATCGGCACTATTTTACTTATTGCAGGGGAATTTATGCTTGGAACAAAAAGAGGCGCTATATTTGCCAAAATGCTAAAAAATCACCTGCGGCACTTCACACCGTACGATATGAAAATTGCACTGATAATACCGTCGCTTCTTTTAATTTTTTTTATCGCTTTATTTGTTTTCGGCGTATGGCTTTTTAAGGCAGGCATATTTAAAAAAAGTTTTTATTATGAAGGCAGTGAATCCAATTTTTCTATAGAACATAGCGGCAATATTTTAAATATGCCTCTGACATGGAATATTGCTATACGCTTGTGGTGGGGTATGTTCTGGCGTTCATTGCTTTTGAATCTTGCTGCAAGACTTTTATTTTTCTGGACAGGCGGTTTTATACTCATACTGGAAATTTTCGCAAGCTATCTGTCGTTTTTATGGCTTTTATCCTACAATTACGGCAAAACAAAAATTATTATATCTCAAAAAGTACAAGTTTTAAAAGACACAAATACTATATACTAAATCCTTGAGCTTATAAAGAATTAATAAATTTTAAACACAATATTATTTATAATCTGCTCCTAATTTTTTTGATTTTTTAATAAAGCCTCCACCCTTTTCTCAATTTCATCTCTTATATCTCTGAATGCTTTCAGCCTGTCGTCGTTATCGCCTTCTATGCCTGCAGGGTCAATTAAATCCCAGTGCAGTTTTATATTCTCTGAAGTAATTAAAGGGCAATTATCCCTTGCATCGCCGCATAGAGTTATTACATAATCAAAGGTATTCAAATCAAAAACCTCCATAGATTTTGATTTTTGTCTGCTTATATCAATATTTTTTTCAAGCATAACGGCTATCGCAAAAGGATTAACCGGTTTCGGATTAACGCCCGCGCTGGATACATTTAAATCGGCTATTTTGTATTTTTCGCCGTAATATTTGGCAAATCCTTCCGCCATTTGAGACCTTGCAGAATTTCCCGTGCATATAAAAATAATATTCATAAATTCACCTATTTTTTAAAAATTTAAACATTTATAATTTGTTTATAATTCAAATGAATTTTTTAAAAATTTTTCTATATTACTATAATTTATTTCATACGGATACTGCTCAAAATATAAAGATGGCAGATTAAACTTTTCTTTAATAACATTTAAATATTTTGATTCCTGATTAATTTTATCCTTAAAAAATTTTATTGATTTAAGTTTGGCGTTCAAGAGATAATTAATACTTAAAAATGATACTTCTATACCGGCTTCTTTCAAATCTTTATAAGCCCTGTACGCTTCTTCAACCGGAGTAAATTCTGGGTACAGTGCTAAAGAAAAATATGTTTTGTCTTTGTCAGTTATAGTATTAATTAAAAATTCAAGCTCTTCATCTCTGACGCTGTTATTATTCTTATTTTCTTTCTGATATTCAAAAGCTAAAAATAAGAGCCTCAAAGCATGTCCAGTGGGAGCGGTGTCAAAAATGATATAATCAAATTTATCTTTTAATCTATCATATGTATTATTTTCATAGATATTATTTTGAATATCATTATCTATTTCTATATTTAGATTTAAATTGCCGCCGGCATTGATGTTTATACCGGAATTATTAGCATTCCCGTTTAGATTATTTTTTTCGTACCCTAATTTAAAATAATTATAAAACTTTTTAAAATAGGCTATTTCAAGGGTACATGGCGAATTAAGCTCTTCTTCCAAAACTTTAAGGGAATCGGCGTTGTTTGAAACTTTCCTGAAAAATTGCATTGTATCTGTTTTATAATCGCTCAAAGCCGCATCCGGCGATATTACCGAAAGAAATAAATTTTTGTTTTCAGTCTGGACAGGTTTCTGACCTACTGATTCAACACCCATTATTTTGCCGATATGGCTTGCAGGGTCGACCGAAACGACTAATGTTTTTTTGTTTTTATACTTAGATAAATATAAACCTGTTAAAAGAGAAATAGTAGATTTCCCCGTCCCGCCTTTTCCTATAAAAAAAATAAATTTTGTTGCATTAGCCGATACGCTGTTTCCATTATTTCCATTATTTCCATTATTTTCGGTGTTTTCGCCGTTTTTTTCATTCTTAGCAATGCTGTCCTTTGTTTTATCAATAATTTTTGCAATAATATTTGAATTATTTTCTTTGATGCCTATTTTGATATCTGTATTGCTGCTTATATCTGCATCTTTATTTACGTTCATGTTTATATTATTATCTTTATTTATAGTGACTCTGTCTGCCGTACCTGCATTGTTATTGCTGTATCTATTATCGCGTTCTACCGCGTAGCCGATATTTTCGTCGCCGTCAAAAAATTGTGCAAAATATTTTTCTGCATAATTTTTATCTTCCATAAGTATAAATTTTTTTAAAGAATCCAGACCCTTTATCTCTTCAGGAATCAAATAATATTTTTTTATTTTATAGCCGGTTTCTTTCGCCTGTCCAATTATTTTTTCATTAAGTTTATACTGCTCTTCAAATGTATTAAATTTAGCAAGCTTATCGGGTAAAACCTGATTAATTAAAATTTCAATATTTTTGATGCCGACGCTTTTAATTTCTTCTATAGAACGCAGGGTTTCATAAAGCGACAGCTCTTGAGGACGCATAACAAATGAAAAATTGGTTGAAGTTTCATCCGTTAATATCCTTAACGCTTCGTTATATACTTCAATGGAACCTTCAAGATTTGTAACCGGCCCCATGCATGTCCTTCCTTCCCCTTTCTTAACCTCTTCGATATAAGTAGTCCACTTTAACGGAAGGCTCATTAATCTGAGCGTATGACCCGTGGGAGCGGTATCAAAAATTATCACGTCAAAATCTTTTCTCGCTATAAAACCTGTAAAAGCATCAAAACCGGCAATTTCCTCGGTGCAGGGTGATTTAAATTCTTCTTCTATCATGGAAACAACATCGTTATCCAAATCTTTAATTGAATCGCCCAGCACTTTAGCTTTATATCTTTCTAAAGAGTCTGCCGCATTAATCTCAGAAGCATATAAGTTGTCCGTGCCAATTATTTTCGTTTCTTCTTCTTTGAGATTTTGTTCAAATATATCGGAAAGATTAGATGCAGGGTCTGTAGAAACTATTAAAGTTTTTTTGCCGTTTAATGCAAAGTTTAGAGCCGTAGCCGATGAAATCGTCGTTTTGCCTGTCCCGCCTTTTCCTGAAAAAAACATATATTTCATAATTGTTGATGCTGCCGGTTTAAGTTCATACAAATTAAATCTAGTGAAAATATATAAATCTAAACTTAAACGCCTCCTGTGATTAAAAATTTAAATTATCAAACTTGTCCTCAAGCTGCTATAAAACTGCCGCACCGTCAGCCTTTAGCTGCATTATATAAATCTTTAAAATATATTGCTATAATCTATTGTTTTAAAATAAGTGAAGATTTTAATATTTCGGCATAAAGTTCACCTTCTTCAGGATATCTTCCTTGGGTAAAAAGTTCTCCGTTTAATATACATACCGGCAGAGCCGCTTTGCCTCCGCTTTTTATTATTTCCCGTATTGTCTTATTAGATAAAAATTCTTTCGGTTCATTAGATATGCTGTGCCTTTTTATTTCAATCTTATTGCCGAAATCATTTTTTAATTTATTTAAAATATCGTTAATTTTTATCAACTTTATATCCGGTTTTGGACCGCAAACCCCTGTTGAACAGCATAAAGCTGGGTCGTAAATCTCTAAAACTATTGAATTTTCCATAGATCTTACCTCAAATTATAATAATTTATAATAATGAAAAAATTTTAACTATATAAAAACTAATAATCATAGTGAAAAATTTAAATTAAATTAAATTAAATTAAAATTATTTAAAACATAATTTGCAAAAACTCAATAAACATTACATCTTATTTTTTACAAATATCATCAAAACATTCTTCGGGATTTCCGTTGCAGCAGCTTTCGGTTAAATAGCCTATAAGTTTATTTACTGATTTAAAATTAATTGAATAAATTATGAATCTAGATTTTTTAACAGATAAAATTATATCCGCCTGGCTTAATTTTGCCAGATGAAACGATAATGTGCTCATAGGCATGCTTAAGCTTTTAGACATCTCTGTAACGGTCAAACCGGAATGCCCCGCTTTAACAAGCATTCGAAATATCTTGAGCCTGCTTTCGTTAGCAAGGGCTTCCAGCGACTTTATTGTAAATTTTAATTCTGCAGCATCCTGATTGTCATTGTCATAATCGTCATCGTCATCGTCATCATAATAATTTTCGTATGAGTTTTCATCTTTCTTATTGTCATCATTGTCGTTGTCTTTATGATTTACGACATCTTTGCCGTTAAAATTAATATTTTGATTTTTAATTTCTTTATCGTCTATTATTTCTATTATTTCCATATTTCCAGAATACTAAAAATATTAAATTATGTCAAGTATTATACAGAATTTTATTTTAGCAGATATTTTTAAATTCTTCAGACACATATTTTTTTCCAGACATCTATTTTTGCAGATACCTATTTTTATCTGTTTTTTTCCTTTTTCTTAATTTCATATTGTTTCCACATAGAATAAATAATAGGCAGCATCAATAAATTCAATATAGTTGAGGTAATCATTCCTCCAATCATAGGAGCGGCTATAAATTTTGTTGTCCTTGCTCCTGCGCCGTAAGCGAACATTGCCGGCAGAAGACCGAAAATTATAGCAAATGACGTCATTACTACCGGTCTTAGCCGCTTTATTGCCCCGTTAAGACTGATGTCTTCTATGTCCTGTCTGCTGAGCTTTTTATAGTTTTTATTTTCATTTTCATTTTCGTTTTCATTTTCCATATTTTCTAAAACTTTTATCTCCGACATCTCACGTTCTTTAAACAGACCGTCTAAGACTGTTATCATAACCATTCCTATCTCCGTCGAAACGCCGATAAGCGCAATAAAACCTACCCATACTGCAATACTCAGCGTTATATGCAGCAGGTAAACATAAAAAAATCCTCCTATCAGTGCAAAAGGTACAGACAGCATAACTATAAGAGAAAGCGGAACTGATTTAAAATTTAAATAAATAAGTAAAAATATTATCATCACAGTAATAGGAATAATTAACAGCAGCTTTTTATCGGCGCGCTGAAGCGATTTGTATTCTCCTGAAAAAACAATATGATATCCTGCCGGAATATGAACCATTTTTGATATCATTTTTTTTGCGGTTTTAACCCAGCCTACCATATTTTTAGTCTTCAATGTTATATCTATAATATCGTCGGGGATACCGCCCTGCGAAGAGACGTAATCCGGTCCGATTATATATTTTACATGGGCTGTTTCTTTTAAAGGCACATACGGACCGTTTTTGGTTTTAACTAAAATATTGCGTATTGCAGATAAAGAATTTCTGTATTTGTACGGATATCTCACGGATAACGGAAATCTTGCCAGCCCGTTATACAGCGTGGTAATGGTTTTTCCGCCTATTGAAGCATCTACCGCATCGTCAATCTCCTTAAGCGTTATGCCGTAAAATCCCATTTTTACGTAATCAGGACTTATTTCAATGTAAGGTCGGTTATTTATCCTGTTCGCAAAAGCGCTCTGTGTTCCTTTTACCATATAAAGAGCGGATGCTATTTTTTCAGAGATACTCTGAAGTTTGTTAACATTTGAACCGTACACTTTTATACCTATAGGTGTGCGGAGTCCGGCAGACGTCATTTCTATTCTGTTTTTAATCGGCATTGTCCATACATTTACAAGCCCGGGTACGTTGAGCGCTTTATTCAATTTGCTTATTAATTTTGTCACCGTCATGCCGCTTGGCCAGTCTGTGCGCCTCGTTAAATCTATGACCGTCTCCGTCATTGAAAGTCCTGCCGGGTCAAGAGCGGTATCCGCCCTGCCTGCTTTCGCCGTAACCATTTTGACTTCCGGAAAACTTTTAATTATTCTGTCTTCAATCTGTATCAGTTTCAGAGCATCCGTTCCGGAATAGCCGGGCAGCGCAGACGGCATATATAACAGCGTGCCTTCATTCAGAGGCGGCATAAATTGCGAACCTATTTTTGTATATACAAAATAAGTCGCAACCATTAAAAGCAAGGTTAAAACTAAAAAAATGTATTTAAAACGCATAACAAACTTTAAAGAAGGTCTGTAAATATAAACCAGAAATCTGTTAATAGGATTTTTTTCCAGCGGTTTTATTTTGCCTTTTATCAGATGAACCATAAGTATAGGCACTAAGGTAACAGAAATTAAAGCAGCAAAAAGCATGGAAAATGTTTTTGTATATGCTAAAGGTTTAAATAACGCTCCTACTTCGCCTGTCAGATAAAAAATAGGCAAAAATCCTGCAGCGATTATTATTAAAGAAAAAAACAGCGGTTTGCCCATTTCTTTTGCGGATTCCGCAATATAAATCTTTTTTGCTTTCTTTCTGTCTTTAATCGCTTTTATGTGTTCAGGAACGGAGTCCGGTTCGTATTCAAATCTTTCTATATACGAATGGGCATTTTCAATCATTACTATACTGGAGTCCACCATTGCCCCCACAGCAAGAGCAATACCGGATAAAGACATTATATTTGCGCTTATGTGCAATAGATACATTGCCAGAAAAGCGCCCAGTATTGCAAACGGCATCATAATTATTACCACTAATGCCGAGCGGAAATGAAACAGAAAAATAATACAGACCAGAAGAACTATGATAATTATCTCTAACAGTGTTGTTTTTAGCGTATTGATAGACCTGTGAATTAAAGAAGATTCATCATAAGTAGTGATAACTTTAACCCCCTTGGGAAGCGAAGTTTCAAGCGATTTAATCTTCTTTTTAACCGCGCTGATGACATTCAAAGTATTAGCTCCCTGCTGCATGATAACAACACCTCCCACTATCTGTCCGTTGCCGTTCCAATCGGAATATGACCTCTGAGATGCCGGAACTTTTTCTGCAACGCCTATATCTTTTACAAGTATCGGCACATGATTTGACGTTGTACCGACTACAATGTTTCTTATCTGCTTCAGTGTATGCAGATATCCCTTGACAAATATCAGATGTTCAACGCCCGACGGCGAATCCACCACTCTTGCTCCTATATCGTTATTGGAAGATTTTAAAGAATTATCAATCTGGCTGATTGACAGATTGTAATATTGAAGAGCTTTAGGGTTTAGCGTAACCTGATATTCTTTTTTAAAACCGCCGTAAGTTGCAACCTGCGCAACACCGGGAACCGACTCAAGAGCATATCTGAGATAATATTGCTGCAATGTTCTCAATTGTTCTAAGTTTTCATTATGATTTTTATCGATTAGCCCGTACATATAAACCCAGCCCATTGCATTGGCATAAGGACCAAGCACGGGCGTTACGCCTGGAGGCAGAAGCGTTTTAATCTGATTCATGTATGTTAAAATCTGCGCCCTTGCCCATGAAATCCGGGTCCCTCTGTTAAACACTACTGTAACAAAAGAAGAACCGTACATGGATGTTCCTCTCACTTCTTTAACCTTAGGCGCCGACAGCAGATAAGATTCAATAGGATATGTCACCCTCAAATTTACGAGATTCGGCGGTTCACCCGACCAGTCAGTTTTAATAATAACCTCGGTAGGAGCGATATCAGGTAAAGCATTTAATCTGATATTGTGAACGGCGATTATTCCGAAAAATCCCAAAAATAGCATGAAGATAAGTACTATAAATTGATTTTCTATGCAATAATCTATTAATTTTTTAATCATTATATATAGACCTCTAATTTTGTAAATTTAATATTTATGTTGAAATATGCGTATAATTTAACACTATATTTTAATACTGTATTTAATTCTGATAAATCCACTTGTATATTTTTATCTAATTACATCTTACATCCCGGGCATACCTGCCATTGAATTAACCGACTGTTTCAAATTTGCATCGGATGAAATTAAAAACGTGCCGGAAGTTACTACTTTTTCGCCCGCTCTTAGACCGTTTATTACCGGATAATAATTGCCCCATCTTTTACCCAGAACAACATGCTCTGGCACAAAATAGCCTTTGCCGCCGTATATAAAAACTAACGGTTTAGTTCCGGTCCATAAGACAGAAGATGCTTTCACCGATAATTGACGCTGCGGTTTTATTACAAATTTGACATTTCCGAACATTCCCGGCTGCAGCAGCCCTTTTCTGTTATTAAAAACAATTCTCGCCTCGGTGATTCTTGCGCGGGATTTCAAATAAGGATAGACAAAAGATACTCTGCCGTTAAAAATTCTTCCCGGATAAGCTGAAAACTCAACCGATACGCCGCTGTTTTTGCGGATAAATTTTAGATCGTTCTGATAAATCCATGCGTTCATCCATAATTTATTTAAACCGGCTATCTTAAAAAGTGTCTGTCCGCGTGTAAAATGCTGACCTGAATATACATATTTTTTTAATAAAATTCCCGACATATCAGAATAAATAGCAATATCTGATTTTACATAAATACCTTTTTTAATTTCATTTATCTGGCTGCCGGATATACCGCCGTATAGTTCAAGTCTTTTTTCGGCTGCCCGGTAATATCGTTTGCTTTCGGAAATATTAAATTTATAATTTGTTTTTTTGGCATTTTTATAATTTTTATAGGCTAAAAAAAGATTTTTTTCTGCGTTAAAAATAGACGGACTATAAATCTTAAAAAGTTTTTCGCCGGCAAAAATTTTCATTCCGGGTTTATTTGCATAAAGTTTTGTTATATATCCGCTATATCTTAGCGATATTTTCTTGATGAGCGGCTCCGCCGTCGTGAGTTCGCCTATCGATTTTATAATGCGGCTTATTTTTCTGTATTTAACCGTACCGACGGTTATTCCGTAAAGCTGCCTTTGCCTTGAACTTACAAAAACTCCTTTTTTTACCGGCATTACCATTTTTTTTATTATTTTTTTTGGCGGCTTATTATTGCCAAAATTGCTAAAATAGGCTGCGGACAGCGCAATACCTGCTATTAGGGCTATAACAAGACCTGCTATATAACTCATTTTTTTCATAATATATCATCCTCTATCTTTATTATTGTTATTTATAAACGCTATTTATATACATTGTTTATACACATTGCGTATATACATATACATTGTATAAATATATAACGCAACGCGTAGTTTAAATTGCAGTTAAAATTATAAAATTTTATAATTTAATAATTTTTCCCTATCACGGCGTCTAAAAAAGCGCCGTCTTTAAAATATTCAGCTTTGAATTCATAAGTTTTAAGTTTTATTAAAAGCAGTTTTATAAAACTGTCTAATAGCGGAAAAGTCTGCACTTTTCCGGACATCAGACTTTTAGCGTATGAATTAAATAAAAGTTCTGCTTCCGGTTCGGTTATATTTTTGTTAATGCTGTAAGCTTTATAATCATTTTTTATATTGCTTACCGCAGTTTTTAAATTCTGAATTGTTCTTAATTTAACCCAGTCATACTTATAGGCGGCGTTAATGCTGTATTTTTTTGCCTTTTCTATTTTGGGGATCTGACTTTCATTAAAATATAAAGGGATGCTGACAGATATGCCGCCTGATATTACCGGCTGAAGAGAATATCTGTCTCCGTAACCGGCAAAAATAGAAAAATTTGGATAATAGCCCTGATTTGCCAGATCTACACCCAGCCGAGAAGTTTTAATATTTTCTTTTGCTTCTTTTAAAGCAGGATTAAATTTATCAGCCGTGTTCATAAGTTTATTAAATTTATCGGAAAAATGTTTAACCTTCCCTGTAAATTTTGCCTTCTTATTTTTAAAATACGCCGGCTTAAGACCGGTTAATTTTGACAATATATAAATTAATCTGTTTTTTTGTTTTTCGAATAATATCAACCTTGTTTTTATCTGGTCTGTTTCTAAAATTATTCTTATCGGACCTCTTGCGCTTAATCTGCCGCTTGCATAATCTCCGTCGGCATATTTCAGCAGAATGGACAGAAGGGACAGATTCTCTTTGAAGGTGCTTATATCCTTTTCTAACAGAGCAAGATTGTAATATACATCTTTAACGTTTAAAATCGTAAAAAGTTTTAATGTAATGGTTTTGTCCTTTAATGATTTATATATTGATTTTTTAATTCTGGCGTTTATTATAAGTTTAGTCGGGAACGGTATCGCCTGCGATGCGCTGAACTTCCAGTAGCTCATAGAGTTAATGCCTATATCCGGGTTGTTCAGACCGTTCGCATCCGTTATTCCGAATCCGAGTGCCGGCTCCGGAAGACTTTTAGCAATAGATATATTTTCTTTATATCCTAAGTATTTATATATACTTGATTTTATTTCAGGATTTTTTAAAGCCTGATTAATAAGATATTTTAAAGATACAATATCGTTTGCTGCAGCCGTATGTCCTGCATCACCAGATTTATATTGTACTTCTGCCGCTTGAACAGGATATGTCATGGTCTGCAGCATAAAAAACGAAAAAAATAAAAAGCATAAAAAAATAAATGAAAAAAAATAAATCAAATTATAATTTTTTCTGAAATATGTTCTTTTAAAAAACATAATCTGTTCCTCATTATTAAATATTATTAAGTTGCGAAGGCATTATATTGCACGTATGTGTGTATTGCAGTGCCGTAATACCGCAGTACAGCAATATAGAACATATAACGCGACAAATTTCCTTATTTTTTTTAAACAACTTTGACTTCAGCATAAAGCAAACTGAAAAATAAAAAAAACGGTTTAATAAATAAGTAAAAAATAAAAAACTGAAAAATAATATTAAAATGAAGAATATTTTGGAGGGTGAATGAGCGGAAAAGCGATAAGTTTTTTTAGAAAGAAATAGAAAACAGCCAATACTAAGATAATGCTGCCTGAAAAATCAGCGATTAAAAACTTTAGACCGGGGATATTGCCGCATTCAAAACAATAAACGGCACCTAATTGTTTAGCAATTTTAAAATTTGAACCTGCGATATCTGAAAATTTTATTTTATTATTTATATTTCCTGTTATATATTTTTGAACAGCCATGCTTTTTTGATTCAATGTTTTAACGGGAAAAACCATGACCATCGGCGTATTGAAAATATAGCTCAAATCGTGTATACCTATCAGATAGGCAACGCTCAAAAATGCGAGCATATAAAATAAAAAAGATAATAATCTATTTTTTCTTATAGTAATCATTATAATTATATTATGACATTATAATCAGAAAAAACACAACAAAAAAAAATAATAATAATTAATAGCCTGCATGATTTTTTATAGTAATGTAATGGTAAAACGATCTAATAGAATAATAGAGCTGTTTATTTGTATCTTTAAAAGAATATGTTTTAAAATGGGCTGTTATATTGTTTGCAGCTATAGTGTTTCGTAAATCTTCGGCGCTGACGCCTGCAAATCTTGTAAAACCTTTGCCGACAAATTCTTCAGAATGCGCATCGGAAACCCCCAATGCAGGAAGACCGGCAGAAGCGTTTGCAAGAGAGGATAAGGCATTATAAAAAAAAGCGAATATGCTCGAGTTATTTATAACTTCAACGGCATCAAAATCAAGGGTGCTCAACAGATAACGCAGCGGTTTGCTGCCTTTCTCCCTGTAAGAAATAGGATAATACGGATGCGGACATACGGCAATACCGCCCTGTTTATGTATTTCATCGATAGTATCCTGAGCGGTTTTACCCGGAATGATTTTATTTTTTATAAAAAGCCCTATTAAATGTCCGTTTTTTGTAGATATTTCTTCTCCTATTATAACATCGACATTTAAATGGCGATTTTTTTCCGCATACTCTTTTGCTATATAGGCTCCCTTCACCCGATTGTGGTCGGTAATAGCTATGACGTTCAAATTATTACAGGCGGCGGCGCAAACTATTTCTTCAGGAGTATTTAATCCGTCGCTATAACTTGTATGAATATGCGTATCTGATTTTGAATAATTTTCTTTTTGGATTGTTTTCATAGCGGCTTTTTTACGGTTTATTTTCTACACAATTATTAGCATCTTATTGAAAGTATTTAATAATTCAATACCCGATAGTGCTATAAATATATGTATATAGTATTATATTACTGCATAAAAACACGAACGCTATGTATGCTATTTATATCTTTTTATTTTACCACAAGCCTATGAAATATTCAAAAAAATGCTTTTCCGATTTTTTTATTTTATCTATAACTTCAGACGATTCGTAAATTTCAACTTCTGTTTCAGGTTCTTTTCCGGATATTGTTTTGACGAAAAACTTTTCGCTGCCGTTTAACGGCGGTATATTTTCCTTATTACAGGCAAAGTTTTCTTCGATGCCGTATTCTATTTTTTCCGTATCCATAGTTCTCACCTCTATTAACGTATATAATTAGTATTCAGTTATTGAGCTATTTTATTTATAAACTTCAATTACAAGCTTCGTTTCCTTTTACGAGAAATTTTATTATAGTATATATAATTAATATTGCATTATGATGACGGTTAGGTTAATTTTTTGTTACAAGTTGATAAACTGATATGCGTCCGTCGGATAGTGAGTGGTATGCTGAGAAAAATATGCTAAAAATAAAACAAATCAAATTATTCTAAATAAAATGGAAATCAATTGCAAGAAATGATTAATGAGAAATGAAACGACCTGATAGACCAAGATATTGTTGCATCATCAGTAATTAAAAATAAGGATAATCAAATATTAAAAAATATTAAAGGACGAATAAGCCGTTTCACTGCCGTTATCGGCAATAACTTAATCGTCCTTTAAAATTGTTTGATTGGCAATTTTCTTTAATTTTGAAAAATTATTAATAATTGATTTCCAATTTACATTTACCGATGCTAATTTATTTTATTGCGGGATGTCCTTCCATCTGCAATGATTCAGAATCCCCATCCTTGACAAACTGATTTTCTTCGCTGACTGTTGCTAAAGACACATTTTTTGTTTCAGGCAGCGTTACAAGGGTCAAAATAGCTCCAACTACGGAAATTATAGCAAGAACTAAAAATGTTCCCTGAATCTTTATTGTGGTTATAAGCAGCGGAAAAAGAAACGTTCCGATAAACGCCCCCGTTTTTCCTGCTCCAGCCGACAAACCGTCTCCAAGACCTCTTATGGAAGTCGGATATACTTCGGCAGGATAAATGAATGTCGTCATGTTCGGTCCAAACTCCACGAATACGTAACTCAATCCGAATATCAGCATAAAAGCTAAAGGCGCTAAAGTGTATCCTGAATAACTTACTAACGATATTATAAGATAGGCTAGCCCCATACCGATAAATCCGAATGTCTGTATAAATTTTCTGCCAAGTGTATCCAAGTTAAAAGACGCTATCCAGTAAAACGGAGCGGCAAAAACTATAAAGACAATGGTTGCTAAAGCTAACCCCTGTATAAACGTTGCATGCGGAAGAAACGATTTCATAACAAGAGGCCATGAAATTGAGTTTCCGTAAAATGCCCAGTCAAGCAGAAACCAGCTTCCCATAGTACCCAGCAGTCTCACGTTATAAGGATATTTTAATATATCCGTCCATTTTGCTTTTGCTTTTACTCCTACCTGCTGATTGTCATGTTTGACTTTAATATTTGAACCGGTTATATCATTTATCGCAGCAACAGTGCCGTCAACATTACCTTTAACTGAAAGCGAATAATGCGGAGTTTCTTTAATCTTTCTTCTAAGATAGATAACGCTTGCAGCAGGAATTGCGCCTAATCCTAATAAAATCCTCCACGCTATATCATGCGGAACGCCGAGCATAAGTATTAAAATTGCAACTATAGGACCTGCTATTAATCCAATTCCCTGCAGGGAAAACACCATGCCGATTAATTTGCCTCTGTCTTTTCTGTTTGAATATTCGCTCATAATAATCGCGCTTATAGGGTAATCGCCGCCTATGCCGATACCGAGTATAAATCTCCATATTATAAGCTGCATAATATCCTGAGAAAAGGCAGAACCTATTGCGGCTATGGTAAGTATGATTACTTCAAGTCCGTAAACGGCCTTTCTTCCAAAGATATCGGATATCCTGCCGAAAACATATGCGCCCATTGCAGCGCCGATTAATGACGTGGAGCCGAGCCATGCAATGTCAACGGGCGTCAGATGCCATATCGGAGCCAACAGGGCTATGGTAACCCCTATAATAAACAAATCGTACGCATCCGTAAAAAACCCCATCCCCGCCGTAAACATAGTCCTAAAATGATGTTTTACAAGACCGACTTCGTCAACATCATGAAGCAGCTCGCTTCTTAAATCTCCGCCTTCGTTCATAAATCCTCCCCTCTTGATTTACTTTTTGATTTTGTTTTACTTTATACTGCGGAATTATTGCAAAACATTAAATACGGAAAATGAATTATATTTTTATCATATTGGGGTATTATACTAAACGGAGTATTACAGTTTTATGACAGGAATGTTAAATTTTTGTTACAATTTTGACCCAACTTCACCACTTTTATTATTCTAAAATTATAACCCATTAATATTATTACATCTATTTCATTTTGTAATCCCAATAGGCATTTTTATTGCCCCATAAATATAGTAATATCAATATGTTGCTGATAATTATGATGAAGTTGGGTTAGAAGGTGCCGTAGGCGATACTATTAATGTAATTTCGCCTCTTAGAAGTTCAGGATTGTTTTTAAAATCTTCACGCAAATATTTTATTTCTTTGGTTTTAATATTTTCAAAAAACTTAGTGAGCTCTTTTGCATAACAGATTTTTATATTGCCGAAAATATTTTCTATAACATCAAACAATTTTTCAATATCTCTTGCCGCTTCAAATACAACAAAAGTTCTGCCTTCCTCCTGCAATCTCATGAGCAAATTTTTTCTTTTCCCGGGTTTTTTAGGCAAAAAACCTACAAAAGTAAACTCGGACACATCCACGCCGGATACGGACAGGGCGGTTATAACGCTGGAAGGTCCAGGAATGGGTATAACCCTTATATCTTTTTCAATGCACATTCTCACAAGGTAAGAACCCGGATCGGAAATGAGCGGCGTTCCGGCTTCGGTAACTAATGCAGCGTCGCCTGTTTTAAGAATATGTAAAACTATATTTTCCGCCGCACCCCTTTTGTTATATTCATGATATGAAACAAGGCGGGATTTTATATGATATCGTGAGGTAAGAATTCTTGTTTTTCTCGTGTCTTCGCAGGCTATTAAGCTGACTGAGCGTAAAGTTTTCAGGGCTCTTATCGTAATATCTTCGAGATTTCCTATCGGGGTTGCAACGACATACAAGCTATGCATAGCGATGAAATTTTATGTTAATATATATTTTTTAAGTTTATTATTATAATAGCGGCACATCTCAAACACTGCTGCTTTCGATTGCAAATATATAAAAACCGCAGTTTATTGTTATAATAGCAGCACACGCATCTCAAACCCAGTCTCTTAAATATCTGAAATCGATGTTTATAGTCCTCTGCGATACTTTTGCAATTAACGGCAATCTTCTTTTAAATTGCGATTTTTTTATTTTATTATAAATATTCTCTATAATAGCTGCATTATAGCCCATAGATATTACAACTTCAGGCTTATACATTTTGTCTATTAAAAGAAACATAATTTCGTCTGCCAATTTATAAGTGAATCCGAGTTCTTCTTCATCTGACTGGTCCTGCCATAAATCTGCCGAAGGAGCTTTGTTTATCAAACTATCGGGAACGCCGAGATGTTTCGCAAGCTGATATATCTGCGTTTTGTAAATATCGCCTATCGGATTTACGGCAGACGCCATATCGCCGTATATTGTTCCGTAGCCTAATAACAGTTCTGATTTATTGCTTGTACCCAACACTAAAGAATTTAAAATATAAGAATAATCATATAAGATAGACATCCTTTCCCGTGCCATTTTATTGCCCATTCTGAGTTTTAATTCATTATTATTTTCTTTAAATTTTTTTTCAAAATCCAAATCAGAATTATTATAATATGATTTATTATAAACCGGCTTATCAAAATAACTATCAATCTGGTCGGTTATATCAGTTATATAATAATTTATGTTTAAATCTTTTACGACTTGCATAGCATCTTCAAGACTTTTTGAAGAACTTGTTTTGTAGGGCATCATAACTGCCGAAACATTTTCGCTTCCGAGCGCCGCTGCCGCGAGATAGCAGGAAACGGCGGAATCTATACCGCCTGACAGCCCCAGCACAATTTTATTTACACCCGTTCTGCCTACTTCTTCTCTAATAAAATTCACAAGCAGTTTATTAATATTTTTGAAATTGGCCGAATCTATCTTCGGCAGATGTTGATTGATCATCATTATCTATTTTTTTCAATATATAATTATTTATTTATTATGCCGTTAAGTTCTTTTAAGGTGATATCTAAGTTTTCGTCTCTCAATATAGGAGTTTTAAATCTTTCATTTTTTAAAAAATCAAGATTGAGTTCAATATTCAGCAGTCCTTCGTCAAGATAATCAAGACAATAGTCTTTTTTGCCGTTGGGGGAAAATACGCATGAACCTCCTGAAAAACCTATTCCGTCTTCAAAACCTACCCTGTTTACATATACAACGTAGCTTTTATAATAAAATGCTATTACCGATAGCAGTTCTTCCCACATCTTAACAGAACTGAATTTATCGTTTTCTTCTTCAATGCCTCTGGCAGGAGAAGCGGAATTAATTATAATCAGCTTAGCGCCTTTATTAACCGCAATATATGAAGAAGACAGATGCCATGCGTCTTCGCATGTCAATATAGATGCCTTTGTTCCTAAAATATCAAACACTCCAAATTCTTTGCCCTGTTTGAAATAGCGCATTTCTTCAAACATACCGTAAGTCGGCAAATATACTTTTCTATGGACATGCAGCATATTGCCTCCTGATAAACAACATGTGCTGTTATAAAAGTTAAAGTCTTCATCTGATTCAACGAATCCTGCAATTATTGCAATCTCGCTGCTTTTATCTAAAAGACCGTCTAAAATATAGTTATTAGATTTTTTTAAATCTAATCCGCAGCTATTATTTTTTATTGCATTTTTATTATTTATTTTATTTTTGCAGCCGCTGTCTCCACTTTTTCTACCCTTATCTTTTTCTGCAGCGTCTGCAGCAGTACTATTTGTTCTAATATCGTTGATATCTATGGCAGAATCATAAACGGCATCTTTTAAAAAATAGCCCGTCAGGGACAGTTCAGGAAATATTACTATCTCACTGCCTGCCTGTTTTGCTCTGTCAATATACTCAAGATGCTTCTCAAAATTATGAGCTAATAATCCAGGTACTGGAGCAATTTGCGCTAAAGATAATTTAATCAAATCCATTTTCAAAAAATATAAGTTTAATCGAACTGTTAGATAGGTATTCTATTGATATTATTGCATAGTTTATTGATTTCGGTATTTCAGGGTACTCCAGCAAAAATAGTTCCGACACTTTTGCTATCTTATCCATCTTTTTACCGTTAACGGCTTCTAAGGGCATTCCAAAATTATTCTGAAATCTTGATTTAACCTCTATGAAATAGATGTTATTTTGACTTTTATCCGCTATTATATCAATTTCCCCGCATTTTTTTCTAAAATTAACCGCTATAATTTTATATCCTAATTTCTCTAAAAATTCTTTGGCTAATTTTTCTCCGGTTTCTCCCTTTTTCCTGTTTAATGATTTCGCCTTCATTTTATTTTATAAATACTATTTTGTTAATTTACCGTTAACTTTTTTTAATATTATAATTCATAGATAAATTAATTAAAACATATTTATGTTCATTATTCCAAAAATATAATAATAATCATTACATATTTATGGTAATGTTTCCTAAAGCCAGATAATCCGATAATCCAATTATGAATTGCAGCAGCTATCTTAATGAGCCTGATAAGAATAAAATACCGTTAGCCGATAATCGATAATGAATTGCAGCAGCCTGATTTATTATCTGTCAAATTTGAATGTTTTTCTATGTATATCGGTTAATCCTAATTTTAGAATATTTTCTTTATGTTCCTTTGTCGCATATCCTTTATGATTTCTAAAACCGTATCCATGATATTTTTTATCATAATATTCTATCATAATTCTATCCCTTATAACCTTTGCTACAATAGAAGCGCAGGATACTAATTTTACTTTGACATCTGCTTTTATAACCGACAGAGCTTTAAATGAAGCACTGCCGGAAGGAGCAACGTCGTTCATTGAATTCAGATTTTTCAGTCCTTTAGGAATATAAGGACCGTCTATAATGACTACGTCAGGTTTTACGGTCAGATTATTAAACGCTCTTTCCATAGAAAGCAATGCTGCGTTTAATATATTAATTTCATCAATTTCAACATTGGAAGACGTACCGATTGATACGGAAACCGCATTTTTCATTAAATAGTCAAAAAAATATTCCCTTTTGTCGGAGGTTAATAATTTGGAGTCTTTAATGCCGGACGGAATTAATTTTTTATCGATAATTATTGCGGCTGAGATTACCGGACCGGCTAAACATCCTCTGCCGACTTCATCAATACCGCAGATTAATTTCATAATGCTTTTATCATTACTTCTTTTTCTTATTATTATTGCTTCTCATTATTGCTTCTTATTTTTTTATTTATTATAAACATTACAGTAATGCTTCGTCTATAAGGGCGGGATAATTGTTGATTATTGCTCATGTTATTGCCTCGCTGCAATCTCAGTTATTATTTTTTCTTACAAACTCTATAAAATCATTTATCCTTTTCAGAGTTCTTGCTTCGCCAAGCGCAAAAATAACTTCATAAATGCCGGGGCTTATCTTTTCTCCGGTAAGCGCTATTCTTATTAACATAGCTTTATGTTTTAATGACCATTTGTTTTTAGAAAAAAAATCGTTGAAAGATTCTTTTATAAAATTAAGGCAGTCGGCGCTGTTTAAGTTTAGACTGTCTAACCGCAAATTTTTGACAAAATCCACTAATTGATTCAGAAAATATATAGCTTCATCTGCATTAGCTTTTTTCTGTTCCGAATTATCATTATATTCATTATTGTCTGACTCATTTAGTTTAAATTTGTCTATTTCGCTGAGCAGATTATCATCGTAAGCAATATTGCCTTCATTTAAATAAAAACCCATTTTTTCCTTTATTTCAACTAATGTTTTTGCTCTTGGCTTTAAAGCGTCTATTAAAACCGCAACATTTTCACTATATTGAATTACTTTGCCTTTTTCGGCGCTATTATTTCCATTATCTATGTTGTTGTTGTTTACATTTATATCATTTATCAGACTTGTTAATTCCTCAGCCGTTTTTTGTTTTATATAATGAGCATTGAGCCATAATAATTTTTCTTTATTAAATACGCCTGCGGATTTGCTTATATGTTTTAAATCAAAATATTGTATCATCTCGTCGAGCGACAGTATTTCATCGTTGCCGTGAGACCAGCCCAATCTTACGAGATAATTTATAATAGCTTCAGGTAAAAAACCGTCATTTTTATATTGCATAACCGCCGTTGCGCCGTGTCTTTTGGACAGTCTTTTGCCGTCATTCCCGAGAATCATTGAAACATGGGCAAACGCAGGAGGCTCAAATCCAAGAGCTTCATAAAGCAGTATCTGCTTAGGAGTGTTGCTTAAATGGTCGTCTCCTCTTATAATATGTGTAATGCCCATAAGGGCGTCGTCTATAACAACGGCAAAATTATATGTAGGTATCCCGTCTGTCCGCATAATAACAAAATCGTCAATTTCACTGTGATTAACAGAAACAGACTGGTCCCGTATCAGATCTTTAAATTTGGTAAACTTGCTGCCGCCGCTTCTATTCGTTTTAAATCTCACTACATGCGGTAAATTTAAATTCTGTTCATCATCTGATAAGTTGCGGCATTTTCCTGAATACATCGGTTTTTTGCCTTCTGCTATAAGTTTGTTTTTATCTTCTTCGAGAGATTCCGCAGTACAGTAACAATTGTAGGCTTTACCTTCATCTAAAAGTTTTTGGCAATATTCTTTGTATATATTTAATCTCTGGGATTGGTACAGAATTGGTTCGTCAGACACCAGTCCGAGCCACTGCATACTTTTGACGATATCTTCTTCATACGCTTTTAAAGACCGTTCGAAGTCCGTGTCTTCAATTCTTAAAATAAATCTGCCGCCGAAATGTTTGGCATATATATAATTAAACAGTGCAGTTCTAGCTCCGCCGATATGCAGATACCCTGTCGGACTCGGTGCAAATCTTGTTTTTACCATATTGTTACCATATAATGTATTAATGATGTATTATTATTTATTTAAAACGGAAATGTATATACGACATATATCATATATATACCTATTATTTATTATTATAAGTTGTATAAGTTGTATAAGTTTTTATTTAAAACGCAAAAAAATACATGACCCGCTTACATTTTATTTGTTTACAATGCGCGGCAAATCATGCATATTGAATTATTCAATATACGCATATTATTAATATACTGCAATAGAAGAGTACCCTACAACGCTTGAATAATCCCCTGAAGCCTCTCCGGAGTTTGTATAATTAATTAATTTTGCGTTATTTTTCCCTGCCATTTTTGCGATTAGCAGCATAATTGAAACAGGAATAAATCCGCACATAGAAATATTATTATTTATAACTTTGTTATAAAGACCTTCGGAATCCAGCCGGAGGATTTCGTTTATAGCTATAGAATCTTTCATCTCAGCCTCTTCGGCGCTTTCGTAATGAGTCATGTCGGAACTTGCTACCACCAGAACGTCGTCAAGCAGGTTTAATTTCACAATGGCGTTATAAATAGCTTTAGCGGCTTTTATTACGTCATTATACCTGACATACGATATGACAAGCGGAACTATCGAAAAATCCGTCATAAAATAATGAATCAGCGGAATCTGAACTTCAAGCGAATGTTCTTTCAGCTGAGCTTTATCGTCATGTTGGAAAGGACTGTCGCTCTGGTTAATAATTTCATCTGCAAGGGCTGAATTAATCGGCACATTAAATGAACCAAAATTATAATTTCCTTCATTCATAACAGAAAAAGCAGCGCCTAAACCGGTATGGTTAGGACCTATAATTATTATATTTTTTTTAATGTTGATAGAAGAAAACCCCATAAAAGCCGTCTTTCCGGAATAAACATACCCCGCATGCGGAGAAACTATCCCGAAAGCGTTTATTTTATGTTCGGGAATACTCACATTAAAAGATTGTATAAGCGCATTTATCTGATTTATATCCGCAGGATAAAAAGAACCAGCCACTGCCGGATTGCGTACCGTCAATTGAATCACCTTCTAAATTTTAATATTAATCAATATTAATTAATCATTTTTATATTATTATACTACAAAATCTATTCAACATATATAAGCGTCTCGTCGGGGTTCGCCATATCGCCTTCTTTAACATATACTTCCTTGATAATACCGTCTATGGGCGTATGGATTTCATTTTCCATTTTCATAGCTTCGACTATTAGCACGGTATCGCCGGCACTTACGGTATCGCCTTTTTTTACCAATAATTTTGTAATTCTGCCTGGCATCGGAGCATAGACGTCTCCCTCTCTTTTAGGCGAAGGACGTTTTGACCTTGCAACATTTTCGCCGACTATTTCGCCTCCGTAACTCGGAACTATTTCCGTAAGCGACTCAATCGTTACTTCTTCCATTGTTCCGTCAACATTTAAAAAGAACGGTCTTTTCTGGTCAGATTTATGCCCTACGCCCGCAACTTTTATTTTATAATTTTCGCCGTGCACGGTAACAATAAATTCACTCGGCACAAGGTCGCCGTCTCTAAATTTTTCCGCTCCCACAAATTCATCGGAAAGCACTAACCCGCCGGACATATCGGCGGCATATTCCATACCGTCGGTTTGAATTGTATAATCCGGCAATTTTCCGTCTTTTCTGTCTTGAAAAAATTCAATGGAAATCTGCGGAAATAATATATAGCTCATAATATCTTCGTCGCCGGTTATAAATTCTTTAATTTTGTCTATATTCTGTCCCAATTCAGGTTCTAAAAGGTCAGCCGGTCTTACGGTTATAAATTCTTCATTGCCTAAAGCTCTTTTTCTTACATCTTCGTTTATTGCAGCCGGCGCTTTGCCGTAAAAGCCCTTTAGATAATTTTTCGTCTCGCTTGTTATAACTTTATATTTTTCTCCCGTTATTACATTAAGAGCTGCCTGAGTTCCGATAATCTGCGAAGTTGGCGTTACTAAAGGAGGATATCCTAAATCTTCACGCACCTGAGGCACTTCGTATAAAACCTCATCCATTTTATCAAGCGCATTTTGTTCCTTAAGCTGATTTGCAAGATTCGACATCATTCCGCCCGGAACCTGAGTAACAAGCACATCGGCATTAAGACCAGTATATTCACTCTCAAAAACTTTATATTTTTTTCTTACTTTTCTAAAATAATCAGCAACTTCCTTAAGTTTTTCAAGATCGAGATCTACATCATAGCCCATTTCCGATAAAGTAAATACCATGGATTCCGTCGGCGGATGGGACGTTCCGCAGCACATTGACGATATTGCGGTATCTATAATGTCCGCTCCGCCTTCAACTGCTTTTAACAGCGCCATTGAAGCAAAACCGCTTGTTGAATGCGAATGAACATGGATAGGCAAATTTACGACTTTTTTAATCATAGATACAAGTTCATATGCTTTTATCGGGGAAAGCAGACCAGCCATATCTTTAATGGCTATCGTATCGGCTCCCATTTCTGCAAGTTCCACTGCCATTTCAGTAAATAATTCATTTGTGTGGACAGGGCTCGTCGTATAGCATATTGTCGCTTCTACTATCTTTTTTCTTTTTTTTACGGCTTCCATTGATTTTCTGATATTTCTGAAATCATTCAGCGAATCAAATATCCTGAATACATCTATTCCGTTATTAACGCTTAAATCTATAAATTTTTCTACGACATCGTCGGCGTAATGACGGTATCCTACTAAATTCTGTCCTCTTAAAAGCATTTGAAGACGGGAATGTTTGTAAGATTTGCGTAATTTTTTAAGTCTTTCCCACGGGTCTTCTTTTAGAAATCTCAGACATGAATCAAAAGTCGCTCCTCCCCACACCTCTAACGACCAAAACCCTATAGTATCAAGGACGGGAGCTATTCCCAAAATATCGGGAGTGGTCATTCTCGTAGCCAGCAACGACTGATGCGCATCTCTTAAAGCGACTTCCATAAAATCAACTTTTCTGATATAATTTTCTTTTTTTTCATTCATAATATTACGCCCGTTATTTTTATAAATTAACTTAGTTTAGTTATTTCCTTTAGTTTTATATACCGTAATATGCTGCGATGGCAGCCGATATAGCAAGAATCCTGTCGAACGGATCGCGCTGTACCTTATAATCCCTTAAATATTGCCTTTCTTCAATAAAATGAGTATCAAAATTTCCTTTTATAAAATCTTCGTCTTCTATAATTTTTAACTGAAACGGTATTGTAGTTTTTATGCCTTTTACGACAAATTCCTGCAGGGCTCTTGACGCCCTTCTCACCGTTTCATCCCATGTTCTTCCGTAAACAGTCATTTTAGCAATCATTGAATCATAATAAGGCGGCAAAACATAATCTTTATATACAGCTCCGTCTATCCTGACTCCAATGCCTCCGGGCGAGTAGTACGCAGTAATCTTTCCAGTGCTGGGAGCAAAATCTTTTCTCGGATTTTCGGCATTAATTCTGCATTCTATAGCATAGCCCCTTAATACAACGTCTTCCTGTTTAATATCCAATTCTTTGCCCATTGCAATTTGAATCTGTTCCCCTACTATATCTACTCCTGTAATCATTTCGGTAACAGGATGTTCAACCTGAATTCTGGTGTTCATTTCCATAAAATAATAATTGCCGTCTTTATCCATAATATATTCTATGGTTCCGGCATTTCTGTAATCGCAGGCTTTAGCCGCTGCAATGGCGGACTCGCCCATTTTTTTCCTTAACTCTTCGGTTAATATGAGAGAAGGCGCAATCTCTATTAATTTTTGATGTTTTCTTTGAATAGAACAATCTCTCTCGCCGAGATGGATTATATTGCCGTAATTATCCGCAAGAATTTGAAATTCTATGTGATGAGGCTTATCTATGTATTTTTCAATAAAAACTTCCGGATTTCCGAAAGCTTTTTCAGCTTCAGACCTTGACAGCGAAAAATTTTTTTTAATATCGTCATCGTTAAAACAAATTCTTATTCCTTTGCCGCCGCCGCCTGCGGAAGCTTTTATCATTACCGGATATCCGGTATTATTTGCAATATTCAATGCATCTTCCTCAGATTCGACTCCGCCTTCGGAACCTCCGACAACGGGCACGCCTGCTTGACGCATTAGTTTCTTTGATTCTATTTTATCGCCCATCATAGCGATAGACTTAGCCGACGGACCTATAAAAACAATTCCTCTTTTTTCACAGTATGCGGGAAATTTGGCGTTTTCCGACAAAAAACCGTAACCCGGGTGTATCGCATCGACCCCTATATTAACTGCAAGATCAACTATTCTATTAACATTCAAATATCCTGAGATAGGACCCGGCCCGACAAGATACGCCTCGTCCGCTTTTTTAACGTGCAGAGCCTGCGAATCTGCCTCGGAATAAATTGCAACCGTCTTAATACCAAGCTCTTTGCATGCTCTTATAACACGGGAAGCTATTTCGCCCCTGTTGGCTATTAATACTTTTTTAAATTTTTTCATATGGTCTTTTTTACATAAAATATTTTTAAATAGTTAATCTTTTTGATTACAAATGTTTCTAAGAAACATCGTGCATTTTACATTTTAAATTTAGATAATAAGTTTAGTTAGTCAATTAAAAAGTAAGAAAAATTTTAATTTTTTACTGACTTTACTGAAGAAGATAAATAAAAATTCAGGTAATAAAGGCTGCCTTTATCGCTTTTTTATATTTATATTTAATATTTAAAATATAATAGAGATAAACTACAGGCGAAAATAATATATATACACTGCGTATGAATAATATGATAAAATAGTCAGCATCAAATTATTAATTTATTAAAATAAGTAATCAATAAATTAATATATAAAACAGAATATTACTTTACTATAGATACCGACATTTTGAATAAAATAATAATGAGATAATAAACTATAAAGTTTAAAAAGTTTAAGATACATTTTGTTTATTATTAATTTTAAACCATTATTTTAAAAATGTCAAGAATGTTATTCCCGCTGTTTGGATTATTTTAATAATGATATTATTAATTGTGTCTGCCCTTATTATTCCGGATATAAAATAAATAGGATATGTTTCTGTTGACAAATATAATTAAAATTATTATTATTATTAGCACAATAATCAATAATCAACAAACAAATATTATTTTCAGGTGAAAATCATAAATCTGTCTAACCTAACAAAAAAATGTGCTATATGCGATTTATTCGGCGAATTTATTAAAATGAAAAGGTGCTCTAAATGAAAAACACTGTAAGATTTGTTCTGTTTGTTCTAATATTTTTATCGGCATATTTTTTTACTATTGTTTATGCTGATACAGTTTATGCGGGCGGTCTTTTTTTGCCGGGGCTGTGGCAGTTTCACGGAAACATTAAAGTAGAGAATATGCCATACACCGTTCCGCCTTCAACTTTTACTGTTAATTCGTGCGTCGGCAATAAACCGGTCATGCCTAAAATGCCTTATATGTCTAACGCCTGCCCTAATTCAACGGTAACGATGAGAGGAAAAACCGCCATAATGACGTTTGAATGTTCTACCGACAAAAATGGTATGCACTCCGTAATAAAGGGGCTCTTAAAAGAAACATTCCCGACAGACGTAACTTCTTATATGCGCGGAAATCTATATTCTACAAGCTATGTTCAAAATAGAACTATAACTGTGGATACACTGCTTAATATTTCGGGAAGAAGAATAGGCAAATGCACAAAATAGCATATGCGGCTTATCTATCTTGCTTGCCTGCTTGCCTGCGTATCCGTATCTTGCGTATCATTGTATCGTATGCATAATATATTTAGATCAATTTTAAAAAAATTCTTGACATTTCATGAGGGTGATGCATAAATATACATAAGTTTAATTAAAATATTATAAACATAATTTATTTATTATGTAAATAAATAATAAAAATCAGCATAGAATAAATAATCTAAATTTCCAATACTTAATTGTAACTTCAATTAGATGCATTAATAAATTCTATACGTATAAGCGGAAACTGAAGATACTTTTTTTATATATGCTCTGCTGATATTAAATAAAGATTGCATAATATGTTTAAGTAGTTAATTATTATAATATATATAATTTAAATTGCATTATTAAAATATACATAATTCTTTTAGGAGGAAAGGTTAATGAAAAAATTTTTATTAATTTTTACTATTATCGCAATATTTATGCTGAGTTCAGCGAATATTTATGCACAGACTATGTCGAAATACGGATATCCTGAAAGTTATCATCCTATCGGTCAAAAAATTCAAACCGCATATAAAACATCAGTTTCACAAAGGGTAAATGTAGATTCCATTATCAAATCCGTCAATATTTATTTTGAAAACGATTATTTCCACTATGGTGAATATGAGCCGTCTGTTTTTGCTTCTTCGTCTAATCCTGCCGGTTCATATCAAGACGGTGAACATATAGGATTTCATGGATACGGAATTTCTTTTCAGAATATTTTAACCAAACAGATTCCTATATGGTATAAAGCAAGTTATTCATATCTGCCCGGTTCAGGAACATACGACGAACCGGTTGGTCTTACAAATATAGCACATTCGTCTAATATGTCAAGATATGGATTTAGATTAGGTTATGTTGTTAATTTGGGAAAATATTTAGGTATCGGCAATAGATTAGCCGTTATTCCTAATTTTGGATATCAATGGGTAAATTGGAATAGGGATTTACCGGGATTAAATAGCGATTATTATCATTTAAATTATTATGTATTAGGCGCTAAAGCTTATTATATACCGCCTGTATTGCATAATAAATTATGGATTGAAGCCGAAGGATATTATCTTAATGATATAAAAGACGTAGTAAATGGTGCAGTACCGGCAGAACATACTTATAATTTTTCTAATGGCTATACATTTTATGGTGCTGCAATTAATAATTCTACACATTTTATTATGGCGCCAAAAGCAGGATATATATTTGGAATTAAAGCAGGTTATAAATTATATAAAATTCATGGTATATCTATAAACCCTTATATAGGCTTTAAATTTGAACAGAATAAAATGGGAAGATCAAATATAAATAATATTACTTATAATGGCGTTGTTATAGATGATGCTAATGATGAAATTGTAAATTCAAATTATCTTATTACAAAGTCATATGTAGAACCAACAGATCAATATAATCAAATATTCTTGCAATTCGGTTTAAAATTTGGGTTTTAACCAAACTGCACCATAATTATCAGCAACACATTGATATTACTATATTAATGGGGCAATAAAAACTTTTTTTAAAGCATTTTGCGTATCTCTGCCTCAGGCACAGGTTTTGAGAAAAGATACCCCTGAACCATATTTGCGCCGAGAGATTGTAATTTTACAAGCTGTTCAACTGTTTCAACGCCTTCGCTTATAGTTTCCATACCTAATCTTGCGGAAAGTTCTACAATGGTATTGACGATTGCAAAAACTTTCTGGTTTTCCATCATGCTTTTGATAAATGAAATATCTATCTTAATAACATCGGCAGGGATATTTTTTATATACGACAAGGAGGAATATCCGGTACCGAAATCGTCAATATATATTTTCATACCTTTTGCTTTAAATGTGTTTAGTATTTTAAGAGCACAGTCAAAATGAAAATTCAGAAGCTTTAACGTTCATGGAAGAGGTGAAAAATTCATAATCGTTTTCACCCTGAGTTTTTGCGTTTGACAGGGCAATATCGGCGGATTTTAAAAGATCGTTTGCCGTAATGCCGTCATCAGGATAAATCGATACCCCTATATTATAGGAAATATTAAATTTATGCGTACCGATAGTTATTTCATCTTTAAAACACTGCTTTATTTTGTCAATGAACTGCACTGCCGAATCCTTATCGCTTAAATTGCTTATGAATATTGCAAATTCATCCCCGCCTATTCTTGAAATTATATCGGTCGGGTCAAAGGCATCTTTTAGCACATCAGCCGTCTTGATAAGCAGTTCGTCTCCGGCGCCGTAGCCGAATGTATTGTTAATATACGACAATTTATAAAAATCAAGCAAGATTATGGCTGCAGGGATGCTTCTTTCATTGTCATTAACCCGTTAGTTTATTGTTTTTGATTTTTAATCTTCATAAATTTATTTTAATTATTATTCAAAATAAACAATATTGACATTCGTTACCTTTTTAATAAATTCTTTTGCCTGTTCGAGAGATAAAGCAATGTCTTCTTTATTAAATTTTATAACGGCATCTTCAATGGTTTCTTCCGCTCTTTCTATTTTGTATTTTATTAAAGCGTCCCTGTCTCTTTTTTCTATGGTCATAACCTGTTGCTATAATTATAATAATATTCCGTCTTTTTTAATATTTTGGTATAACGGCACAACACCGGCAACGTTAGTTTCTAAATAGCTTCTGTTTCTTATCTGAAAATCTATAAAGATATCGTATTTAGTTTCAATGTCTATTATTATTTCTAAAATTTCATCTCTTATTTTTCTATCCGGCGCTAAAAAATAAAGATCTTTAAGCTTATCAAAAGATATATCGGCATCTATATCATAATTATCCTGAATTACGATAAGGATATCTAAATCTGAATTTCGGATTATAGTCGCCCCTCGCCTTTGACCCGTAAAGAATTAACCCTGCGACGGGATAATTATCTTTTATTTTAATATTATGATATTATAAATTTTAGCACTAATAAATTATTTTATTAATAAATATATCATTTATTTATTAATTATACTGCTTTTTTTGGATGCGTTCAATGAAATACAAAAAATAAAAAAATGACGGATTTATTTTTTCTCTTGTATGCAAACTAACTTACAACTTTTTGACTGCCAAAATAAAAGTGATGAATTCATAACAAATATTGTTTTTAGCTTATTTTACTACTGTATTACTACCTAATTTTAATATTGTATAAATATACAAATAAAATCAATGAGTTATAAAATAGACTGTAGGTTTTCTAAACCTTTGGTCATCGGTTCGATTCCGGTCGGGGCACCAGTTAAAGCGAAAGAATAAATTAAACAGCAGCAAATAGGTAGCAAAATACTATTATGAACCTAATAAATTACGGCCCTATTTTTTACATAATTGCTGCTGACGCCATGTATTCTTATTATTAAAATAAAGATATCTGATTTGTATATTGAATATTTCGGGAGGAAAAATAGGCAAATGCACAAAACAGCATATGCGGCTTATCTATTTTGTCTGCTTGCCTGCGTACCCGTATCTTGCGTATCATCGTATCGTACGCATAATTTTTATATATATTAATTATGAAAATTCTTGAATATAATGATTTAAACACCTCCGGCGTAAAAAAAAATTACGATAAAATTATAGGCTTTATTCAAAACGATAATTTTAAACAGGCAAGCGTCAAAAAAATGCCTAATTATGGATTGTATAGGGCAAAACTTGATGACTCAAACCGTATCCTGTTTAAGATTAATGAAGTACAACGGCGAACAATATGCCCTTATTCTTGAAGTTATTCATAACCATGCCTACGAAAAATCTAAATTTCTTCCGGTTAGAATTCCGGAAGAAAAAAATTACGAAAAAATAACCAATATATAAAGAATAAAGCGTATAATACATATGATAATACATACTATGTTATAATACGTTTAATAAATAACTAATATTTCAAAATAAAGCATAATTAGTATGTTAAACAGTTTTAAAATAATAAACGGTGTTCGTCCCTAATTTTTTAATTTTCAAGCTGACACAAAATATTGAATATTCCCGTTTTTTCTTGCTCCGTTTTTTGCCTGACGGCAAAAACTCCGGCGAAAAAAGAGCGCAGACTATGGCGCAAAAACATCTAAGGGGATTGTTGGGGATGAAATAAATAGTTGGATTTTTTTATTATATTCCAAAAGTTTTTGCCCTTCTCTGCGCTTTTTCGTAAAATCCTTCATGCGGTCCAATCATAAAAACCAGACAAACGCGGTCTTCTTCTATAACAATGTAAGCCGCTCTGTAGGCGACTCCTTTAATTGAGAATTTCAAAGCCCTTACTCCGCTAAGGCTTCCTTTAAGTATATGCCCTTTGAGCGGGTTTTGTTCTAAATCCATAATCTTATCGAGTGCGGATTCTTTGAGTTTTTTAAGATTTAGCAGGTCTTTTTCGGCATTAGCGGTAAACAGAACATCGTAGGCGGTTTCCATATTTACTTTGCAAGTTTTTCTATTCTTTTGGCATTGCCTTTCTTATATTCTTTTAAGGCTTCCCCTGCTAAAACATCAAAGGGATTGATAGCTTTATTTAATTGCATCTGTTTTTTTGCCGCATCGTAATTTAAATAAAATATATCTCCCGGATTTATATTTATATCCTTTCTTATGCTTATAGGCAAAGTAAGCCTGCCTTTATCGTCTATTCTAACCGCTAACTGTGTATTCCGTTCTAATAGCCCTGTGTTTTTCATATTTATCGCCTCATTGTAAAAATTAAATAAGTGGGATTAGCCCACATTTATGATTATAAGATAAATACTAAGATATTGCAAGGGGCTATTTTATTTGAAAACTACAAAACTACACGCCGCATTAATTTTACGGATTGGTAACGTAAACATACCCTTCCTTCCTCAGTTCGTAAACCTTTAAAAGTCCCATGGGAACGGGGTCACGCCTTTTATGTCAACACCGATTTAAAATTCCCTAAAACGCCGAACGAAAAGTACTCAAAACACCGAACGAAAATTCCGTTTTTCACCGATTATAAATTTAGTTTTATGCATTTTGCGCATGTTAAATTGCAATTAAATTCATCCTGCAAATTGCGCTTTTTCAAAATAGAAACACAGCATTTTAAAGGCTTTGGGCTGTATGAGGTGTCAAAGTCAGGAAAAAAATTACGAAAAAATAACCAATATATAAAATATATAATATATACTATATATAATACGTTTAATAAATAACTAATATTTCAAAGTAAAGCATAATTAATATCTTAAACAGTTTTAAAAATAATAAACGGCGTACGTCTCTAATTTTTTAATTCTCGCTGCATTTATGACTAAAATAATATTTCATGCACTGCGTCTATTATTATTAAAAAAATTAAGAAATATGCGATTTATAACAACTATTAAATATTAAAGCAATTAGCAAAATAAGCTGAATATTTTTAATATTTAATAATTAACCCAACTGCACCATAATTATCAGCAACACATTGATATTACTATATTTATGGGGGCAATAAAAACTTTTTTTAAAGCATTTTGCGTATCTCTGCCTCAGGCACAGGTTTTGAGAAAAGATACCCCTGAACCATATTTGCGCCGAGAGATTGTAATTTTACAAGCTGTTCAACTGTTTCAACGCCTTCGCTTATAGTTTCCATACCTAATCTTGCGGAAAGTTCTACAATGGTATTGACGATTGCAAAAACTTTCTGGTTTTCCATCATGCTTTTGATAAATGAAATATCTATCTTAATAACATCGGCAGGGATATTTTTTATATACGACAAGGAGGAATATCCGGTACCGAAATCGTCAATATATATTTTCATACCTTTTGCTTTAAATGTGTTTAGTATTTTAAGAGCACAGTCAAAATGGTGAATAAATAAACCCTCGGTTACTTCTATGTTTATCAAAGAATATTCCAGACCGTGCCTTTTTATAGCCTGAAAAATAGTATCCGCCAAACTTAATTTTCCGCCTTCAAAAATATGCGACGAATTGTTAAGCAATTCAGGATTGCAGTACCATTTTACTTCATAGTCAAAACTTACGGGGGAAATATTTATAGAAACTGGAACTAAATTTAAGTTCATTTTTTTCCAGTTTTGCAAATCGCTGCATACCGCTTCAATCAAAAATTCTTCAAGCTGCCTTATTAAACCCATTTCTTCAAGCAGAGGGATAAACTTAACCGGCGAAACAAGACCTAAATCGGGACTGTTCCAGCGCATAAGCGCTTCCATGCCGTATATAGCGGGATTTAATAGAGCAATATTATTATTCATATCTATTGCGCTGTGATCATCGTAATCATGAGCCTTGTTTAATTTGTTTAATTTATCCACCTTAAAATACGGCTGATAATACACGACAAATTCTTTATTAACAAATGCCTCCGTAAGATGTTTTTTCATCATTAAAAATTCAGAAGCTTTAACGTTCATGGAAGAGGTAAAAAATTCATAATCGTTTTCACCCTGAGTTTTTGCGTTTGACAGGGCAATATCGGCGGATTTTAAAAGATCGTTTGCCGTAATGCCGTCATCAGGATAAATCGATACCCCTATATTATAGGAAATATTAAATTTATGCGTACCGATAGTTATTTCATCTTTAAAACACTGCTTTATTTTGTCAATGAACTGCACTGCCGAATCCTTATCGCTTAAATTGCTTATGAATATTGCAAATTCATCCCCGCCTATTCTTGAAATTATATCGGTCGGGTCAAAGGCATCTTTTAGCACATCAGCCGTCTTTATAAGCAGTTCGTCTCCGGCGCCGTAGCCGAATGTATTGTTAATATACGACAATTTATAAAAATCAAGCAAGATTATGGCTGCAGGGCGGTTTTCTATTCTTTCAAGAAAGTTATTCACGCTTTCTATGAAAAAATTTCTGTTGGGAAGTTTTGTAAGAGCGTCATAGAATGATATAAAATTAATTTCTTTTTCCAAATCAATTTTATTTATCATAAAAGAAATATCTTTCATTAATTCTTCTAACAGTGTAATCTCTTTATCGTCAAAAAAATCTTTTTCTCCGGCATATAAACTGAATATCCCGATTATTTTATTTTGCCGTTTAAGCGGAATGCATGCACTGGATAAAAAACCCATCTTCAGAGCTTTATCTCTCCACGGCTGCATCATAGGATTGTTTTCCGTATCATTATTGATTACAATTCTGTCCTCTCTGAAAGCCGTAGCTCCGGGTCCTTTTCCTTCAGGCATTGCGTCGTCAACATACATGCTAAAATCATCCAGATAGTCTCCGACAAAGCCGTAAGAAAATTTAACGGCTATCTTATTGCTGTTGCGCTCATCAGGAAAACCGCACAAAGCCATTTTAAACTGACCTTTCTCAACGGCAATTCTGCATATATTTTCATAAACATCGTCGATGTTTTCGACCCTCAAAAGCAGCTGATTTATTTCGCTGAGTGTAGAATAAAGTCTTGTAAGATTTTTTACTTTGTCTTCCGCATTTTTCCGTTCCGTTAAATCTATAAAATTAGCTAATCTGGTAGGTTTATTTTTATAATTTATAGTCAGAGAATGAAAAAGAACCCACTTTATTTCATTATTTTTGCCGATGATTTTATACAGAAATTCGCCTCTTTCGCCTTCATGTTTAATAGCCCCTGCATATCTTGATTTTGCGCTTTCTTTAAATTCATAGGACATAATATCCCAATTATTCATATTTTTTAATTCTTCCGACGAATATCCAAGTATTTTCTCGCCTTCCGGATTTACGTAAATAAATTTGTCCCTGAAAAGGACCAGACCGCTAACCATCTGGTTAAATATCGACTGGATCGACTTTTCATTGTCTTCCGCCTGAATTTTAACCTTAATAATATAATACAGAAACAGAGGACTTATAATAATTACCATTAAGAAATTTATAAAAAGAAGCAGGCTCAGCAGATGCATGGAATCGCTTATATAATTCATATTTTTTTTCATTGACGCATCCGAAGCTTTTCTTAATAGCCTCGAATTACGGTAAAATATAAAAGATAAGCGTGAGATAGGTATATTTTTAACATTCTTCCGTTTTTCTAATAAATTCAATTCCGGCAGAGATTTATTCTTCCAGTCTATGAATGCTCTGTATAAAACAGGGTGTATTAATTTTAATAAAGACTTATCGCTGCTTTTCAAATTTTTAAATAAATATCGGAAACTTTTATTTATCGAATATATTTTAGAATTGATTTTAGAATTTAATTTAGAAATTACATCGGCAGCGTTCACTCCCGATTTATGGTGTAGATACTGTTCAGCATTCAATTTAGAATTTATTTGGGCAGTATAGCGAAGATTGGAGCGACTGTTGGATTTTGAGCGGTAATTATTAGTACTCTTGTATTGTTTTAAATATAAATTTAAAAAATAAAAATCTTTAGCAAGACATAGAGTCTTTTTATAAAATGAATTATTAATCTTTGCCTTATCGTTTATATGATTGATTAAACAATAAATTCCAAAAGAAGCGGCAATATATAATAAAATAATCAGAATGCCTGCGGCAAATGCTCTGGATTTTACGATTCTATTCATAGTTTAGTTTATCGTTGTTGTTTATCATCATAGCTTCATTTTAATAATTTTATTTTTAAAGCTTTATTTTAACAGCTTTATTTTAATAGCTTTATTTTAAAATTTCTACAGCTTCTTTAATAGATATAAAGAATTCTTCCGCTTTTTTCATATCTTTTAACTTGATTTTATTTTCACAAAGTTCATTGCTGCCTATTACGACGGCATAGCCGATATTTCTTGAGTCGGCATATTTCAGCTGTTTAGATATATTCAATTTTTCATTAAGATTTATTTCACAGGCTATGCCGTTTGCTCTAAACTCTTTTGCTACATTAAAAGCATAGTCTATTACCTTTTCGTCAGGCTCAAGATATGCGACAAATACCTTGGTAGAAGACGGCAGTTCATTAATATAGCCAGGATTTTTCGCATTAATTATATCTATAATTCTGTCAACGCCGAACGATAATCCGCATGCCCCTTCGGGACGCGCTCCGTACAGCTCAAGCAGATTATCGTATCTGCCGCCTGCCGCAAAACTGCCGATATTAACATCTAACGATTTTATTTCGAATATCGGTCCGGTATAATAGCCGAGACCCCTTACAAGCAGCGGGTCAAACTTTAAATATTTGCCGATCTTAAATTTATTAGAATTTTTAAAAATATCTATAAGCTCATTTATTCCATCTAATGACTGAGCGTTATTTCTAAGTTTTTCCTTAAGGGATTCTAAAAATATTATATCTGGATTATTTTCCGTATAGCCGCCGGCATAACTGCCGGCATTATTTTTTTCTGCAAAACTGCCGCCGTTTACTAAATTAATAAAAGATTTATAGTTTTCTTCAGTTAAACCGTTTTCTGTAAATTCTTTTACAGTTTTACTTTCGCCTATTTTAGACAATTTATCCAAAATTCTTAACGCCGCTTCTTTTTTATCTGCAGGTATACCCGATAATTCAATAATGCCGTCTAATAGTTTTCTGTTATTCAGATGTATTGCATAATTATTGAGTCCCAACTTTTCAAGTGTAAAAACCGCCAAATCCATTAATTCAAGTTCTGCAAACATTGAGTAAACCCCCACAATATCGGCATCTGCCTGATAAAACTCCCTGTACCTGCCATTCTGGGTATTTTCATACCTGTAAACTTTTCCTATTATATATCTTTTAAAAGGTTTTGTAAGTTTTGAATTATTTGAAGCGTAATATCTCCCGAGCGGAGAAGTGAACTCAAATCTTAAGCCAAGTTTTCTGTCCGCTTTATCTTTAAAAGTATAAATCTCTTTTTCTATTTCTTCTCCGCATTTTCTTGAAAGAAGTTCAAAATACTCAAAAACCGGCGAATCTATTTCGCTAAATCCATAAAGTTCAAAACATTTCCTAATTTTTTCTATTATATCTCTTCTCAAAATCATAGCGTTGGGAAGAAAATCCCTTGTCCCTTTAGGCGGCTGCACCCGCTGAATACTTTTAAAATTATCGCTCATTTTTTTATCAACCTGTTTATTAGTATATGTTGTGTAAGTTGTATGCTGTTAATATATATAGTATTGCATATACATATTTTTATATTATATATTATTTATAACTTTAAATGAAGATGAATTTGCCGCAGGATAATCAAAATTAGAAATATGCCATCGCTGCGCTGCTGTATTTTCATGACTTTGCAATATTTGCGATATGCAATATTTTATTTTGAAACGGCAAAACTGTATATATTAAAAAAAGATTGGGGGTCAAGACTTGCTCCGCCGACCAATACGCCGTCAATATGGTCTTTTTCCATTAATACATTAATATTTTTTTCGGTAACGCTTCCGCCGTAAATTACCGAAAAATTTTCAATGCAATAATTAGCGGTTAAATATTCATATATAAATTTATGCATCTTTTCGCCGTCTTCCGGTTCTATAGACGCTCCCGTGCCTATTGCCCATATAGGTTCATAGGCAATTATGAGCTTTCCGGTATCAATACCCGCAGCGTTGGTACTGCCGCTGCCTTTATGATTGCTATTAATACTTTTCGCTGTTTTTATAGAGCTAAACCCGTCCTTATTCTGCACAGTTCCGCCGTTTAAATCTTTTGCATAGCAATTTAATGCGCTGTCTAACTGCGCTGCCACAAAATCAAAGGCTTTTCCGCTTTTTCTAATCTCTAAATTTTCACCGACGCACAATATGGGCGATACAGCAGAAAATTTGACGCTATGTTTTTCTGCGTTATTATCGCCGTCATTACGGATATCGGCTGCTATTTTTGTATTGTAATATAATATAGCGGAAATTTTTTTAGCAATAAGTTCTTCGGATTCGTTGAATATCCATCTTCTTTCTGAATGACCTACGATAGCGTATGTACAATTGAATGCTTTAATCATATCTATGGATATTTCGCCGGTATATGCACCCGATGATTCGCAATAAACATTTTGCGAAGCAAGTTTAACAATATTTCTGAATTCTGAATTTTCTTCAATTATATTGTATGCTTCATTAAGAGCCGTGAAGGGGGGAGCGAAGACTATTTCCGCTTCTGCGGCGCCTGCAACAGATGCGGATTGCGTACTGCTGCCGCTATTTGAGCCGTTTTCTTTATTGCCGTTAAAATCATCGGATTCATAGGTTCTGCTGAATTCTTTCAATTTTTTAAAAAACGACTTCAGGTATTCGCGCACTTCAAGATGCGTTTTGTTCATTTTAAAATTAGCTGCGATTATTTTTTTCTTTTTCATAATATTTCCGTTCTTTCACAATATTTTTATCCTTCTGTTTTATTTAATTTAATTGTCTGCTTGCAAATCAATTAATACATCATAGCATCTGTCGCAGACATCGTTATAGTCGCTATGAGTTCCTACACTTTCTTTAAATGTCCAGCATCTTGCGCATTTTTGCCCCGGAGCAGGTTTTACTATAGCTTCTGAAATAAACTCTCCGTTTGCTTCATCCGGCTGCAGCCGCTCAATCTGCAAATCGGACACAATAAATATTTCTTTTAATTCGTTTATTTGAAATTCTGATAATAATTTATAATCTTCTTCGGAAGCTCTTATTATTACCAATGCTTCAAGCGAACTGCCTATAGTTTTTTCGGTTCTTGCTTTTTCTAAGGATGATAAAACAATATTTCTTGCTTCAATAAGTTTTTCAAACCTTTCGGCAAGTTCAAAATCAATGAAACTTTCGTCTTTTTTATCAAACGGTTCGTCAAAATGTTCAAATACAAGCTCTGTTTCTTTATTTTTTTTGTTAAAATAGCTCCACGCCTCCTGAGATGTAAAGGGCAGAACAGGACCAAGGTATTTAATCAGCACATCCAAACCCTGGTATAGAACTGTTTGAATAGACCTTCTTTTGAATGAATTTTTTGCTTCGACATAAAGAGAATCTTTTGCAATATCCAGATAAAAAGATGAAAAACTCGTAACGAATCTGTATATATTTTGATATACGAGGTGAAAATCATAATTTAAATAGTGTTTTGATAAATTTTGCGCAAGCATGGATATGTTATGCATTTCATATCTGTCTATATCGCGCAGATTTTCAAAGTTTACGGCATTGGTGTTTTCGTCGAAATCATACAGATTGCCCAGCATAAATCTTATCGTATTTCTTATTTTTCTGTAGCCTTCGGAAAGGCGCGATAATATTTCATTGGAAATTCTCATATCGTTCTTATAATCTTCCGATGCAGCCCACAGCCTTAATATATCTGCTCCGTATTTATTTATAATTTCATCCGGCGCAATGACATTGCCGAGAGACTTGGACATCTTTCTTCCCGAACTGTCCACGACAAATCCATGCGTCAAGACAGACTTGTAAGGGATGCCGTCCTGAGAACCGATAGCTATTAAAAGACTTGAGTGAAACCAACCTCTGTGCTGGTCGGAACCTTCAAGGTACAAATCTGCCGGAAAACCGATATCTTTCATATCTTTATCATTTTTCAGAACACAAAAATAACTCACTCCGCTGTCAAACCATACATCTAATATATCGCTTTCTTTTTCAAATTCTTCGCTGCCGCATTTGCTGCATTTGACATGTTTACTAATTTTTGCTTCGTCCAAAAAATAACCGGCATCCTTTTCAAACCAGATATCCGCACCGTATTTTTCGAATTCATCTGCTATTTTCATAGTAATATCATAATCTATCAGCGGCTCTCCGCATTGTTTGCAATAAAAAGCCGTAATTGGAACACCCCATGACCTCTGTCTTGAAACACACCAGTCTGGTCTTACCTCAAGCATTCCGGATATTCTGTCGACCCCCCACTGAGGTATCCATTTGACGTTTTCTTTAACAGCTTTAAGCGCATTTTCACGAAGGTTATTTATAGACATTGAAATGAACCACTGCTTTGTAGAACGCAAAATAACCGGGTTTTTACATCTCCAGCAATGAGGATAAGAATGCTCAATTTTTTCTTCAAGAACTAATGAATCTGTTTCTTTTAATTTTTCTATAACATGGGGATTAGAATCAAAAACACGCATTCCGGCAAAAAACTCTACATCGTTTACAAACCTGCCTTCATTGTTAACCGGAGCATATGCGGGCAAATTGTATTTTAATCCGACGGCGTAATCGTCGTCTCCGTGACCGGGCGCGGTATGAACAAGACCCGTACCGGTATCTTTTTTTACATGCTTGCCCAGAATAAGAATAGAGTCCCTATTTAAAAACGGATGCGCAGCGATCTTATTTTCCAAATTTTTTCCATTGGTTTTCGTCAGTATTTTAAATTCGCCGTCTTTAAATCCAAACTTTTTTAATGTTTCTTCGGCAAGACTTTCTTCTAATATATATATTTCTTTGCCATTACCGCTGCTGCCGTTTAGATTTTTATTTACCTCAACAAAAACATAATCAAAATCAGGATTTACGGATATTGCGAGATTCGCCGGCAATGTCCATGGGGTAGTTGTCCATATCACCGCAAAAATACTTTCGCCTTCCGGCAGATTTGCGATATCACCGAGTCCCGATTTCATTTTAAATTTTACATAAATCGAAGGCGATGTTTTTTCCGCATATTCAACCTCGGCTTCGGCAAGCGCTGTTCTGCACGAACTGCACCAATATATCGGTTTATTTGCTCTGTAAAGCCCGCCGTTTTTAATGAAATCAGCCAGTTTCCTGACGGTATTGGCTTCATAGGAATAATTCATTGTTAAATACGGCTCGTCATACCTTCCGACGCCGCCAAGCCGTTTAAATTCAGCTTTCTGGATTTCTACAAACTCTGCGGCATACTGCCTGCAGAGTTTTCTTTTTTCCAGCTGTGTAATAGCGTCTTTATGTTTTAAACTTTTATCTACATTATGCTCTATAGGAAGACCGTGGCAATCCCAGCCGGGTATGTAAGGGGCGTAATAGCCCTGCATAAATTTAAATCGTATTATAATATCTTTCAAAATTTTATTCAGAGCAGTGCCGAGATGAATATGACCGTTTGCATACGGCGGACCGTCATGGAGGATAAATGTTTTAAAATTTTTTTCTTTTGCTTTTTCCGACATTTTTCCGTATAAATCCATCTCATCCCACTCTTTTAAAAATTTTTCTTCGGTGGTTTTCAGATTAGCCTTCATGGGAAAACCGGTAGACGGCAAATTAAGCGTATTTTTATAATCCATAAATGTCCTTTTTATTTTTCTATTTTTATTATATTTATCTGTTTAATTTTAATCTTAAATGCAATAACAGGGTAATAATAAACTTATCATCTCTATTCTATACATATATCCATCTGCCTGCCGCCTTCTAACTTAATGCTTCCGAATTTACACAATTTATCAAGCTTTTACTGGCGATATAATTCTTAATATTTTCTATACATATTCTCGCTATATCGTGAATCGACGATTCTGTGGCTCCGCCGATGTGAGGAGTCGCTATAACATTGAAATGAAATATTTCATCTTTTATATGCGCAGGTTCATCCCACAGGACATCGAGTCCGGCGCCTTTAATCCTTCCGCTTTTTAATGCTTCCACAAGAGCGTTTTTTTCAATAAGTCCCGCTCTGCCTACGTTTATGACATAGGAACCTTTTTTCAGCAGCGCTATTGTTTCGCCGTTTAAAATATTTTGCGTAGTTTCATTAAGCGGAAGCGCAAGAATAAGGAAATCTAATTTAGGCAGAATAATTTTAAAATCGTCGTCAAATGTTCCTGTAAACTCTATGCCTAATTTCCTTGCGTAATCTTTTTCCGGTCTCGAGTGTTTAATGCCGTAAATAACGGTATTAAAAGGCTTAAGAAGTCTTATGAGCTCAAGACCTATTCCGCCCATACCTATAATACCGAATTTTTTTCCGGCAAGGCTGATACCCATAGGTTCATTTGCAATGCCGTGATTGATAGAATTTATACATCCGTTATAATCTCTTGCAAGGGCAAGAGCGTAAAACATCGACAGTTCTGCCACAGACGTTGCATTTGCCGTACCTTGTGTAGGAACGTTAAAAACAGGTATTCTGTTTTTTGCCGCTTCGTCTAAATCAACATTTTCAAAACCAATGCCGAACTGCTGAACAGCTTTAAGATTTTTTAGAGACAGCACATCACGCCCTATATCTATTCCAGCGTTGACAACCATATAAATATCTTCGCTTGAGTATGAAGAATAATCTTCAAAAAAATCTTTAACATCTGCATAACGAATAATACCGAAATTATTTAAGTCGGCATACTCTTTTAATATATCAAACATCCTCTGATTTCTTAATATTGCTATTATTTTCACTTTATGTTTTATATTTCATCCAATTTGTTTATTTTTTATTTAACTTAATCTTGATAATAGAAATAAATAAAAATAACAATAATATTACGCCGGCAATATTGCCAAATCCGGACGGTGTATAACGATTGCAATACGGTCAATATTTATTGCATTCAGTTAGAATAAAATTCAGGTTCTGTTTTTTTACCGCTTATTTTTTTACCTTCAAAGCAGTCTTTTTAATATTTTTCAGAGCAGTTTTAGAAATTTTTGAAACAGGTTTTGCTTTTCTGGTCTCAACAGTAGGCTGAATATTGCTGCCCTTTAAAGAACCTTCGCCTCTGCACAGCTGAATCTTTTTAGAATAGACATACTTATTTGGACAAATAAAAACATGGTGTTTTGATTTAAAAACGTTTATCTTTGTAGCAGGTGTAGTGTTGTAGCCTTTCAGGCTTCCGTCGCCTTCGCACAGTTCTAACTTTGGGTTAAAAGAATAGCCTAACGGGCAATAAAAAGTTTTTGTTTTAGCGTTTGCAAACTTCGGCGCCGCAAACACTGCTAAACCAAAAACAAATAAACCTACCGATAAAGAAATTGCCGATACAGAAAACAGATTTTTAATTTTTTGCATAAACATAAATAATTTCCCCCTTTCTTGTGTGTTTTTTTAAATAATTTTTTAAACAAAATTAAAATAAAATAAATTTTACGCATCAATATCAATAAATATATCAATATCAAATAGCTTCCGAACAAAATTAAAAAAATATTATATCATCAAAAAAATTATTTGTGAATGGATAAAATAAATAATTTTGTTATTATTGCAGGGTGCCGCTGCTGCTTACAAGCCCTGTATTAGGATAAACATAAAAAGAATCCGAAGGTTTATCGCCGAAGGATATGTTAATAAAATAATCTGCCGCAGAATCGGCAGCGACCGAAAACGGCGTAAAATATTGAGCGCTTTGGGGTGAGCAAAAAGCATCTGCGGAAGCGGAAGCGGAAAAAACGCCGGGCTGTCCTTCCGAATTAAAAGCAAAATAATTTCCGGTTATATTCGGCGCAGCGTTGGCATTATTTTGAACTGAGTATTTTATATTGTAGTTAAATGCGGTTTGAAAATAACCTGCAACCTGCGCCAGAGGATTATTTATTAAAACAGGGGCGGACGATGTGCCGCCGCTATTTATTGTACTGTTTGACGAAGGACACGCACATATCTGGTATCCGCCGTATTCTGCGCCCGAGTTCACTCCGCCGGAAGATACGGAGCAGGAATTTGAATTAGCTGACAGACCAAAAACTACAAATGCAAAACAGTAATGAGACATAGAATACTGCTGGGCATACCTGATAGACGATTCAAACTGCCTTTCATAAATTGCCCTATCGCTTGAAACAGCGGAACCAAGCCCTACAACGCCTATTATGCCGACTATTCCTATTAAAACCAAAACCATCACCAGTTCGATTAATGTAAAAGCATTGTTGTCTTTGATAGAATTTTTGTAAAACATCTTTTTTATTTTTTTATTTTTATAAATTTATATTATAATAATAGCAATATTTTTTATAAATAAAAATTGCATAATAACAAACTGTGCTGAAAAATGTTATATTATCCATGTGCCTCTATATATTATTATACTTAATTTATACTTATATTAATAATAAAATTATCTATGAAATGTCCGTTTTGTTCAAGCGAAGACGATAAAGTTATAGATTCAAGATTATCTAAAGATGCCAAAGCAGTCCGCAGAAAAAGGCAGTGCAATTTTTGCGGCAGAAAATTTTATACATTAGAAACGATTGTTATGTCGTTGCCTTTAATTATTAAAAAAGACGGCAGACGCGAAGCTTTTGACAGACAGAAAATATTGAACGGTTTAATTAAAGCATGTGAAAAAAGACCTGTTTCCATAGAAGATATAGAAACTATAATCCAATCAGTTGAAAAATGGATTGAGGAAAGCAGTCTGAACGAAATACAAAGTACGGAAATCGGAAAATTTGCTCTTAATAAACTAAAAAATATCGATGCTATAAGCTATGTGAGATTTGCTTCAGTCTATCTGTCGTTTAAAGATATAAACGAATTATACGAAACAGTATCTGATTTAATTGAAAAAAAATAAAATGACTGACCGCATCGATGAATATTACATTGCCAAAACATTAAATCTTGCAAGAAAAGCTGCAGGTTTAACGTCTCCCAATCCTATGGTAGGTTCCGTAATTGTTAAAAATAGCAAAGTTATAGGATCTGGATATCATAAAAAAGCAGGAGGACCGCATGCTGAAATTATTGCTCTTAAAATGGCAGGCAGCGACGCGAAAGGGGCAACCTTATATGTAAGTTTAGAACCCTGCAGTCATTTTGGAAAAACTCCTCCATGCGTTGAATCAATAAAAAAATACGGAATTTCGCGCGTGGTTGCAGCCATGAAAGACCCTAATCCTTTAGTTTCCGGTAAAGGGTTCAAATATCTCAAGGATAACGGAATTGATGTCAAATATGGCGTTTTAGAGGACAGGGCAAAAAAACTGAACGAAATATTCCTGAAAAATATTAGCGCCGAACTTCCTTTTATTACAATCAAACTTGCAGTCAGTATAGACGGAAAAATTGGATTTTCCCATAAAAATGCAGCGGTGGATAGTAAAAATAATGCCCTGAACAACACCCAGTTTTATCTGTCATCGGAAAAATCTTTACGATATACTCATAATTTGCGGCTTATGCATGACGCCATTATGGTATCTGCCAATACGGTTATAAGCGATAATCCAAGATTAAATATCAGATACGCTAAGGATAACATCATTGCCGACAAAAAGTTTGCAAAAATTATTATTGACTCAAATCTTATGACTCCTGCCGACTCAAAACTTTTCAAATATAAAAATGACGGCGATAAAATTTTTATTTTCACCTCTTTCAAATATAGCGAAGAAAAATTAAAAAGAAAAAAATTGCTTGAACAAAAAGGTGCAATTATAAAAGAAGTGTTATATAATAATAGCTATGAAGACAGATTAAAAAATTATTCAGCCGAGAGTGCCGAAAAAAATGGTTTTACTATCGGCAGCGACTGCGATGTTTTACAAAAAAAACATTATCTTGACATCGCCTGTATTTTTAAAGAATGCGCAGCATACGGTATTACAAGTATATTTGTAGAGCCTGGACCAAATTTATTTGCTTATCTTATATCAAATAAACTTTACGATAAATTAATATTTAATATAACGCCTTATCTGATAGGGAATATTAATATTATTGACAGTACGGCTGCAGGTTTTAATAATTCTGCCGGAAATTCTATAGGCGCATTCGATTTAATTAATTTTTCAAATATTAATTTAAATAAATTTAATAATAATTTACAGACCGGGAATGCCGTTAAAGACGGCTTGAATGATTTATACACCAATAAACAGTTGATTAAATTAAAAAATTTGGACATTAAAAAAACTGGCGACGATATTTTTTTAATTTATTATCCAGAATCATAATCTTTTAAATAAACCAGACTGTAAATTAAAATATTAAAATAAATTATTAAAATATAAATTATGTTCACCGGAATAATTAAAGAAAAAGGCGAGGTCAAATCTATAACATTTAGTTCAAACAGCGGGATATTGGGGGTTTATCTTCCTGAATGCTCCGTGAAATCCTACATAGGTCAGAGCATAGCCGTTAACGGAATATGTCTGACCGTAAGAAGTATAAATGCTAAGACTGTATATTTTGATTTTTCGCCGGAAACATTTAAAAAATCGTCGTTAAAATATATGAAAACCGGAACTAAAGTTAACATTGAACCCGCTTTATCGGTAAATAGCGATATATCCGGGCATTTTGTATTAGGACATATTGACGGAACAGGAAAAGTTATAAATAAACGCCAATATAAAAATGCCTACATAATAGGTATTGCAAATAACGCTCCCGAATCGTCCAAATATTTAATCGACAAAGGTTCGATTGCCGTTGACGGCATTAGTCTGACAATTAATGAAATTAAAAATAATGATTTTTACGTGAGCATCATACCTTTGACTTACAAGTTTACAAATTTAGGGGATATAAAAATAGGTGAGTTTGTCAATATCGAATTTGATATAATAGAAAAAGCAGTCATAAATAATTCTGAAAGACTGCTTAAAAATTCAGGCTCTGCAGCAAGCACAGGCAGCAATAATCTTGACAATAACGCAGAACATAGTACTTACAATAAAAACTCGCATATAACCATGAAACACAGAGCGGAACAGACCGATATAACCCGTGAATTTCTTTATGAAAACGGCTTTCTCAAATAAATTGCTTGAACAATTAACTTAAATTAAATTAAATTTAAAAAAATAAGAGGTTTTATTATGCCGATGACAACGGTTGAAGAAGCAGCCGAAGAAATTAAAAAAGGTAAAATGATTATCTTAGTTGACGATGAAGACAGAGAAAATGAAGGAGATCTCACCATGGCAGCCGAGATGGTAACGCCGGAAGCAATAAACTTTATGACAAAATACGCACGCGGCTTAATATGTCTTACCGTAACACAGGAAAAAGCTGACCAGCTGAATCTGCCTCCTCAGGCTGCAAATAATCAATCTAAATTTTCCACTGCCTTTACGGTTTCAATAGAAGCAGCGGAAGGGGTTACGACAGGTATTTCTGCTTTTGACAGGGCGCAGACTATACTCACCGCCGTTAAAGATGACGCAAAACCGACAGACCTTGTACGACCGGGACACATTTTTCCGATTACCGCCAAAAACGGAGGCGTTTTGGTCAGGACGGGGCAAACCGAAGGTTCTACCGATATTGCAGCTATTGCGGGACTTAAACCTGCCGGCGTAATATGCGAAATTATGAAAGATGACGGGACTATGGCAAGAATGCCTGATTTAATAGAATTTGCCAAACAGCATGATTTAAAAATTTTGACAATACAGGATATTATAAATTATAGGGTAAAACATGAAAAACATGTAAAAAGATTGGTTGAATCTACTATTCCTACAAAATTCGGCGGCGAATTTAAAATAATAGCCTATTCAAACGATATTGATTTTAAAGAACATGTTGCTTTGGTTAAAGGGGATATAAAAAAAGATGAACCGATTTTAGTCAGGGTACATTCGCAATGTTTGACTGGCGACGTCTTCGGCTCGGAAAGATGCGATTGCGGAGACCAGTTGAAGAACGCCATGGAAATGATAGAAAAAGAAGGAAAGGGCGTTATACTCTATCTCAGTCAGGAGGGCAGAGGGATAGGACTTGTAAACAAACTTAAGGCTTACAATCTGCAAGACAAAGGCTATGATACGGTTGAAGCCAACGAAAAATTAGGATTCAAAGCAGATTTGAGGGAATACGGGGTCGGTGCTCAAATTTTAGTCGACTTGGGTGTCGGAAAAATGAAATTGATGACAAATAATCCAAAAAAAATCATAGGTCTTGAAGGATACGGTCTCAGCGTGGTAGAAAGAGTGCCTATTGAAATTTGCCCTACGCACAAAAATTTGCATTATTTAACAACTAAAAAAGAAAAAATGGGTCATATACTGCACATTGATAATAAAAAAACAATAAAAAAATAATTAAGCAAACGGGGTCTTTTAAAATGTATAATGTAATAGAAGGAAATTTAAGCGCTGCGGGATTCAAATTCGGCATTGCCGTATCCCGATTTAATGAATTTATAAATTCTAAACTTTTGGACGGTGCGATAGATTATCTGACACGTTCCGGCGCCAACGAATCGGATATAACAGTGGTTAAAGTTCCGGGTGCATTTGAGCTTCCCATGGCAATTAAAATAATGGCGGAAACAAAAAAATACGACGGAATTATATGCTTAGGTACTTTAATAAGAGGAGAAACAAATCATTTTGACCTATTGTCGCAGCAGGTTGCCAAAATGGTTTCAGAGCTGGCAGTTAACTCTAATACGCCGGTCAGCTACGGCATTATTACTTCGGAATCGATAGAACAGGCAATATCAAGAGCGGGCACTAAAATGGGCAATAAAGGTTTCGATGCGGCGATGTCCATTGTTGAAATGGTTACGTTATTTGCAAAACTTAAAAAATAATATATTTAAGTTTAATTTAAAATCTTTCAAATATAAATAATATCTTAATAATGACAAAAAGAAGAATGGCAAGAGAACTTGCAGTGCAATTTTTATATGAAGCGGACGGCGGAATTGATTCTACCGAATTTAGACTTAACGCTTTTTTTATGAATTTTGCCTCTGAAAGTCTCATTTATAACGGTTTTATAAGCTCTGCGAGCGAATTATATACAAAAAAAGAATCTTTGGAGATATTTGATTTTTTTAAAGACATTGCAGCCGGAACTTTAAATAATCTTGACAAAATTGATTTTTTAATCCAAAAAGTATCAAAAAATTGGTCTATCGATAGGATGTCAAGAATAGACAGAAACATTTTGAGGCAATCTATGTTTGAAATATTGTTTCATTCAGAAATTCCAAAAAATGTCACTATTAATGAGGCTATTGAAATAGCAAAAAAATTCGGTAATGCAGATTCTCCGTTTTTTATCAACGGTGTTCTTGATGCGGCGGTTCAAAATATAAATTTATAAATATAATTTAATTATTTATACTAAAAATTAAAAATTTTTACAAAGCGCCGTAATAAATAATAAGTTAAAATTATTTAAATTTAAATTACAGGAGAAAATTAAAATGGAGATGGACTCGATAAATACTTTAGACATAAGGGGTTTATGCTGAGGACCTCCTGTTCTGGCGGTCGTCGGAAAACTAAAAGCATTAAAACCTGAAGCAACGCTTATGGTAATATCTGATAAGGAGTCTATGCTTAACGACATACCGTCCGTATGTTCGTTAGTAGGTACTAAACTTTTGAATACAATTAAGTTTAACGGTCTTTATATGTTTTTTATCCGGAATAAAAAATGGACGTCGGTATAGCTTGATTGATATTGATCTATTGATCAGGTTCTAAAAATATACCTTGATATATACCTTGATATTCAATAACGAAAGCGTCGGCTCAGTTCGCTTGATATTAATCTAAGTTAAACTAATTTAAAATTAAATTTAAATTATACAATAGAATATTTAAAATAAGTTTAAAATAACATGAGAAAAAAAAATCGCGCTTTTGATGAAATGAGAGAAATAACGATAATTCCGGACTACATGAAATATGCCGAAGGTTCATGTATGATAAAATGCGGCGATACCCATGTAATATGCACCGCAAGCGTTGAGAATAAAGTTCCTCCTTTTTTAAAGGATAAAAGGCAAGGCTGGATTACGGCGGAGTATTCAATGCTTCCGCGTTCAACGCAGACCCGAATGCAGAGAGATTCTTCAAAGGGTAAAATTAACGGAAGAGCCCAAGAAATTCAAAGACTTATCGGAAGAACTCTGCGAACGGTAGCTAATTTCTCGGATTTTCCGGATATTACGCTCCTGCTCGACTGCGATGTCATAAGCGCCGACGGCGGAACAAGAACCGCTTCTATCACAGGCGCGTATATAGCGGCGCATTTGGCTTTTCTAAAATTATTAAAACAGAACAGGATTGAAAAGATGCCGTTTTACGATTCTGTTGCTGCTATAAGCCTTGGAATTGTAAATAGCGAAATTTTACTTGACCTTGATTATTCAGAAGATTCCAACGCAGAACTTGATTTTAATTTTGTAATGACAGGAAGCGGAAAATTAATCGAAATTCAGGGGTGCGCAGAAAAAACTCCAATAGATTTTGAACTTATCAATAAATTCGGCGCTATCGCCAAAAAAGCTATTTCGCAGCTGACGGAAATGCAGCTGAATATTATAAACTCTTACTAAAATTATGCCCTATTAATTATTTAATTTATTTTATAAAAAAACAACTAAATTATAATACATAATAATGGATAAAATTAAATTAAATAATATTATTGATCTGTTTGAAAAAAATTACGGCGAACTGAAACCTTTTTTAAATTACGGTAATGCCTTTCAGCTTCTTATAGCCGTGATTCTATCTGCGCAATGCACCGATAAACGGGTTAATATAATAACCGGAGAATTATTTAAGTTATATAAAAAGCCCTCCGATCTTGCCGATGTTCCCCTTGAAATATTTGAAGAGCAGATTAAAACATGCGGCATGTACCATACTAAAGCCAAAAATATAATTAACACTTCAGAAATATTGAAAAATAAGTTTAATGACGATGTTCCTTCCGATTTTGATACATTAGTGGATTTACCGGGCATAGGCAGGAAATCTGCCAATGTTATTCTTGGTACATTTTACGGACAGAACAGATTTCCGGTCGACACCCATGTTTTCAGAGTGGCAAACCGCATAGGTCTCGCTAATTCTACAAATGTTGAAAATACAGAAAGAGATTTAACAAACCTTATTAAACCTGAACTGTGGATGAAAATGCACAGATGGCTAGTAAATCACGGCAGAATTTACTGCATTGCCAGAAATCCAAAATGTCCGCAATGTTTTATAAATCTATACTGTCAATATTATCAAAACAATAAAAATTAATAATCGGCGCTTCCGCATATTGACTAACTGCTATATACTTTTGCAGACTTATATGTGATTTTTATCATTTTTACCTGCTTTAATATCGTATATAATGATATATGTTAAATTTTATTTAATATATATATGATTGGCTGATTTAATTGCAAACTAATTTATTAACTTTATGCGAGGTGTAATAATCTATGAGTCCTGCAATACGATATTTTACCGTTGCGTCTCTGCTGTATTTTGTTTTTGGAGCGCTATTAGGTTTTATAATGGCAATTTATCCGCCTTCTGTAAGCTATCTTCTTTTAAGCCATGTGCATTTTCTTTTATTAGGTTTTATAGCAATGATGATATATTCCGTCGGCTATCACGTATTGCCCAGATTCAGCGGATTTAAACTTTACAGCGACAGATTAATAATTATACAATTTTATTTGGCTAATATAGGACTTTTGGGCATGGCGCTAATCTGGATAATATCAAGCGACAATCCCGGATGCAGTTTAATAACACAGCTGTTTTTTTCTATTTTTGCATTTCTTGAATTTACCGCTGTATGTATTTTTGTATTTAATAATATTATGACATTATCGGGAAAAGCGGGCAGGATAATGTAAATGTTATGTTTCTGATGTTCTGTATAAATACATAACATAATAATATATGTTCCTGACAGATAAAAAGAATATAAAGAATATATATAAACATGCGATTTAAATCCGATAACTAAAAATGCCGTATAATTTCATATTTAATATATAAAGTTATACGGCATAAATAGTTTATATAAGTCTTATATCATTAACAACAATCTTAATATTATAATTATTCGATACAATTATTATAATAAATTTGAAATTTCTCTTCCGACGACCGTCTTTAATGCCGGCTCTGCAGAACTGAATCTCAGATTAATTGCACTGGCTGTTGCAACAACCCTGTCTCTGTAAATTGCCCAATTTTTAACGCCTGCATTGTAGGTAGTAGTCGTATTTCCCAATCCTTCAGACGTTGCCGTTCCGTTAGTCGTATATGACCCCTTCTGTCTTTGTTCCAACTGGATATCAACAACCATCATGTATTTTTTATGCTGAAACATAGCACCGATAATACCGCCCGCTAATGCTCCAAGTCCGCCTCCGACTAACGTAGAACCTGTAGAGCCGTATCTTGAACCTATCAACGCTCCTCCGAAACCTCCTGCCAGTGCGCCTGCCGCTGTGTAAGCATGAGTTTCTTTGCCGAGATATAATACATTTGACATAAGCATAAAATAAGCATCCTGAGGATTATTTGTAATCCTGTATCCTCTTGCAATTAATGCCTGTTCTAAGACAGCTTTAAAATTCAGTCCCGTTGCAGAACTTGTATTTGTAGCTCTTACATAAACTATCTTTTCGCTCGGCGGGACAGGCTGAAGAAAAATAGATGAACTCATTTTTGTCTGCAGGTTCATATTGCCTGCGCTCATACCGCTTGTTGACGTGGTTGAACTGGTAGTGCCGCTCATTGACGCGCAACCGGAAAATGCTAAAACAGGTACTGCTAAAAATAATAATAGAGCGATTATCCTGAAATATTTATTTCCGGATAACAAACTTTTTTTCGAATTACCGGTAAGATTAGGTGATTTTCCCATCATAATTCCTCTTAAAATTAACATTAAATTAATAAACAAAATGGCTATAAAAAAATAACTATAAAAAATTATAATAAATAAATCCGTACTGCATAATAAAAATTACAAAAAAAATGATATTCTATTTTTTTTAAAAATAAATGCTTCAGTTTTATAATTTTATAATCAAACAGCAAGGCAGGAAACGCATAATAAACATCTTTTAAACAAAAAATAAATATTACCAATATTTAATAATACGTATTTTATTATATAACTATAAAAAAACGAAGTCAAGCATCGCTCTCGTATATTTTTGGTTTATTTAACCTATTAATATTATACATAAATATTAATAATTCAAGGATAAAAAAGCCTATTACAAAATATTTGCCGTACGAAAAAATTAAATTATAACTAAAATCCAATATTTTAATTTTATAATATACGGAATCTTTGATTTTGAACATTATTGAAAATGCCAGAAACATCCCGAAAGTAAAATTTCTTGCCCATTGATTTGTTGAATACGTTAAGATACCTTTATCGACGCCGTAATATTGAATTCTTTTAACCATAAATACTATCTCATAAATTTCTACTATAATAAACAATATCAGAGCCGCTATCCAGATTAACCCATTAATATTACTGCTGAATCCGGCAATAACGCAGGCAAGACCAAATGTAGATACCGCACCGTGTACTATAACATTGCCGACTTTCCAATTATCAATAATTTTATATTTATATTTAATATAATTTCTTATTATCATGTATAATCCGGCAATATAAAATAATGAAGACAAAATCAGGAGAATATTGTCCGTGCTTCCTCTGAAAAATTTTCCCAGAAGCAGACTCCCGTCTATAACTACATAACTTGTAGCTACCGATATTAAAAGAATGACGCCGTTTAAATTATACATAAGAATTTTTTTAGAATAATTTTCCTGCCATATCGCCTTATAGTTTTTTACAGAAATAAACAAATACAACGAATAGATAACAAAGCCGGCAAAAAATAAAATGTAAGCTAATATTAATATATTGCCGAGTTCTTTGATAATTGACAGGGTAACGGTGAAAAAAGCAATCACGTAGGTCCCGGTTGCAAAGGTATGTATTTCGTCTGTGAAATGATGGCTTAAATAATATTTTTTTGAACGAAGTTCGTTTAAATTGCTTAAAACAATAATAATTAATATAGAAATCAATAAATAAACCGCATACGGTCCTATTAACCGTTTTAAAAAATAATCCTGCTGAAAAGCCCCGTTTATCATGATACCGAAGGCGACGGCTATAGCGCCTGAAAAGGTAGGAATATATATATTGTTTTTAACAATAATGATTGAGATAATAATCGTTAAAACAGCTACAATAATTATAAAAAGAAATTGTCCGCTAATCATAATTTGTTAATTATATCACAGGATTTAGAACTATATATAAAAAAAGCTAAAACTATTTCAAATCGAGGAACTTATGCAGCTGCAGTCCTATTTTTACATTTAGTCTGTCAGATAAAATCTTTTCGGCTAGAATATGCGATGAAAATTGATTTTCAGCGACATCGACGGCACTGAAGATTATTTTTTCAGTTTTAATGATTTTCCTGTTTATATTTATGAAATTCTTGGCAAATTCATAATCAGCGATGTTTCCTATAATAAATTTTAATTCGTCGTTTTTATTGATATAATTTAGATTTTCAACATTGTTATAATCTGCATATCCGCTTGACGGACATTTTATATCCATTATTTTAATGACTTCATCCGGAATACTTTTAAGACTGAGCGTGCCGTTTGTTTCAACAAGCACGGTATATTTTAAATTTAAAAATCTTTTCATTAATTCATAAACGCCTTCCTGTATTAACGGTTCTCCGCCAGTTATTTCCGCTAATTTTACATTTTCGCCGTATTTTATTATTTCGGTTATAATATCGCTTATATGCATTAGTTTTGCGTTTGTATCCGTTAACGCTTCTTTTGTGTCACAATACGGACATCTTATATTGCATCCTGCCAGTCTTACAAAAAAACAGGGGGAACCCGCAAATGAAGATTCTCCCTGAATACTGTAAAAAATATCGTTTACTTTTAAAATAAATTCATCATTATTTTTTATTTTGCTCATTAACTAAATATAATATCTATTTAAATAATATATTGCAATGCCATTTTATGCTACATAAATAAAATATTATATAACTCAATTATAAATCAATATTGACTTATATTTTTAGATAAAAAACTTATTATCAATATTTCAGCCTAATTTATAACAATAAAGATATAGGTTGTTAAAATATAGGAAATATAGACAAAATTTATTAATTTTAATTATTTTTACGGCTGCAGATACGCATAACCTTCGTTTTCTTTCTGTACAATATAAAATATTGCACCCGGATAAACAATATGCACAAATTTAAAAATTTGCGTTTTTTTTACATGCATTCCTAACATTGTTTGATGGCATGCTACTAATTTCACGCCATAGCTGGCAATGCTCTGAAGTAATGGGTAATATTTTTTGTCAGATTTCATAAAAAGTTTAAGGGCAGGACCGTAAGCTACCACAAGAATTTTATAATTAATAAAATGCGTGTCTGAAATTCTAACGTTGTTTGAAATATTATTCAATAATAAAGTCCAATACTTTGGATTTTGAGGAACCTGATAAAGTTCTTTTAACTTATGATGTTTAAAATATTTCAACGCATTTATGTCTTTAGCTCTTGCATATGAATTTTGTATGAATATAAAAGTTAAAAAAATGGTGAAGAGCGTATAAACAAATATACTTAATATATTTTTCATAATTTTCTCCTGGTATAATGTTCACTACTATCATTTAGCTATAAAAGCCAATATCGAACGATATAGCAGCATGCAATATTTTATGGATAATTTTTTATTTATTTGATTTAATTTTACTATCAATCTAATTACAGTATGCAAATAATAATCACAAGTTAGGCAATTTTATTCAGTAATAAACCGCTTCGATGATAGATGGTATTTAAATATATTTGATGCATTGTATTAACCGGCAGTAGGCGATTTGCGATATATAACTTGTTCCGTTTGGGTTGATTGAATAATTTTATGATTTCTGATATATTCCGCAATAACATCGCATGCTTTAAATTTAGTTAACCCTTTATCACCTGAGTTCATATTTTGCATTTTTCCGCCTGTCGAGACAGCCCAGTATTTTTTATTCAAATTTAATGGTTTTCCGTTAATCTCCCAACTTTTAATTCTCTTATTAAATGATTCGTTTATATGTATATGAAATTTTGAATTAGAGACACGAGTAGCATCTCCGCCCATCTGTAAATAAGCATCTTTCGCAAAAACATCGCTAAGAACACTTAATTGCGACAATAATAACTGTTTTCCAGTAAGAAGGGTTTTGTAAACCTCAGGATAAGTTGTTCCATATTCGCCATAAACATTTTCCATAGTAATATCGGAACCAGGGAGCAAAGTCTCCCCCCAACGCCAGCCGGGGGCAAAAAATAATGGGGTATCAAATTTTTCAATAAATGCCTGCTCTGCAACGTTATCAACCGTACTGATAAATGTTGCACGTCTATATAATAAACTTTCCGTCGTCCCTAGCTTCTCATTTAATATATTGTTATATGGTTTAAATTCGTCTTCTATGATCTGCGCAATTTTAGGATCTGGCTTAATCCAATTTGATACAATAGGTATAAGCTTATGATCATAAGCCGTAATTTTTTTATTTGAAACATTTAAATCTAATCTCCCAATAAATTTTCCATGAGTTCCTGCCTGAACTATTATAGTATTGTTTATAATTTCAGGTGCTGGAAGAATATCATGGGTATGACCTCCCACAATTACATCTATACCCTTAATTAAAGCTGCAAATTTTCTATCAACTTCTAGTCCGTTATGCGAAAGTACAACTACAATATCAACTTTTTCAGTATTTTTTAATTGATCTACCATTTTTTGGGCATGGTGTGTATCTATGCCAAATGACCACCCTTCGACAAAATGAGCTGGATGCGCAAGCGGAACATATGGGAATGCCTGTCCGATTATACCCACTCTTAGCCCATTAACTTCCTTTATAATATATGGTTTAAAAATTAAATTTCCCCATGTTGCATTTTTTACATTCTGTGCAATAAAAGGGAAATTTAAATTTTTTATATTTTCTAGCAATTGTTCCTTCCCGTAAGTAAATTCCCAATGCCCGGTCATTGCGTCATAACCCATCGCATTTTGAACCGTGTAGACAGCCTTTCCTTTTGTCAAAAGAGCAATACCGGTTCCTTGCCATGAATCGCCCGTATCAAGCAATATAGTTTTGCCATATCTTTCATCCCTAATTTTATTGATTACCGTGCTCATATGAGCATATCCGCCCATAGGTCCATATTCCTTCGATAGGTTATTAAAATTTTTGTAAGAACAAAAATATCCCATAGCCGACTTTGGGTTTATATCATAATATAGACAGAAAGAATCTCCTACTAAATGACCGGGTCTGCCGTTCATGATTTTAGGACCTATATTTACTGACGGTTCCCTATACAATACCGGTTTTAAATGCGCATGAGAATCTGAATTCCAAATGATAGTAAGATTGCCTACAGGCTTGTACTTAAGGAGATTTACCGGATTAATCGCTAAATAGCCTGTAAGGAGTGCGGTTTTTTTTAAAAAATCTCTTCTTGTAACAGTATTTTTCATGGCTTTTTATATCTCCATTAATAATAAATTGAATTAAAATGAAATAGAACGGAAAATTTTATTATTTTATCTTAAAAAAATTCATGCAACTATGATTAGGAATTTAATTATTTATAATCTACGCACCAATCCATATAATATTCGTAATATATATATTGCATCTTGTCTATTTTGTATATTTCATGTAGGACATCAATCCACATAACATTCACAAAATATATATATTACCTGATGTTAATAAATTTTTTAAAAACCATCTTTGACTGAATTTATAATGCTCACCATCTGACGACTTACTTTTAAAGCCGTTTTTTTCATCATATTGGTATTATTTTTAAAAAATTTAAGCGCAAAAGATGGTAAAAATCCTATAATAACTACATATTTTCCTTGTTTATATACGGCAACTCTGCATGGCATAAAAGCAGCATAATTTTTATTGCCGTTAAGAATATCGTATGCATAAGATAAATTACAAAACTCAATGACATCTAATTTTGATATTTTTTTTCCTATGCCTTGTATACCTTGCGAAATAGGATTTACCGAAACTATAGCATAATTATCATTTATTATGGATTGCTTTAAATCGAAAACAACATTTTTAAACTTTTTTTTGATTTTTAATGTATAAAATGCTTTATCATTTTTGCTTAAAGCAAAAACATTGTTGACTGAACCTCCGTAATAAATAATTGCAAATAAAAATAAAACAATAAATTTTTTCATTGAATCCCCGCAATTGTAATATAGTTAATAAACATTTATCAGAACAGTTTTTTTATACACATTGCCTTCGTTGTCATGCATTACAAAATCTAACGGTGCACTTTTTTCAGCCTTTACATAAAATGCTAAGAACGGATTTGCCGCAATTCCTATGCCATAATTACATGTTGTTATCAATTTTTTATCATAAAATATATTAACTTTATTAATTATCCATTCGGGAATAATTTTACCTGTTTTAGGATTTTTCACAAGTCCTGTGTTCATAGGATGTTCTGTTAAAGTTAAAACTTTAAAATTTTTTCCTTTTTTTACTTTTCTAGGTACCCTTATCATTATTGTTCCAATCTTCATTTCTGATCCCCTCATTTTATTAAAACTACATAATTTTAATTAACTAATTTAAACTTTTTTTGATTATTTTACGTTTCTTAAAATAGAATCAACATCCTCCTACAGTCACTTTAACAAGTTTCCTTGCGCCATAAACTTCATTATTGGAATATTCTGCCAGAACTTGAACATATGACTCCTGCATTAATTTTATTCTGGTAGAAATATACGCCTTACCGTTAAATGGCGTCAAGTCAAATGAACCCAACAATAGATGCGGATTATTTAAATCGCATATATAAAAAGTTTTTAAATATAGACTGTCGGTTTGCAGTTTTTTAGTTTCCATTTTTATCGGCACCATAGCTCCGTCCTGCGCAATTAATGGAAGACTTATTTTTGGAATCAGCAATTTTTCTTCAGCAGTCGGATTGGCAATCCACTTTACTTCTTTTCCATTAATGGTTTTAACATAATTTGTTTTCATTTTAGCTGGCTTAAGTGAAATATTTTTCGCAAAAGAATCCATTGGAACATTCAATATTGAACTTGCTCCTATAGTCAAAGCAGTTGTTAAAATTGTTTTCTTTATAAAATCTCTTCTCGTTACTTTATTTGTATTGAATGCTTTCTCCTCGCCGTCATCGGCAAACTGTCTAGTATTTTTGCTCATGTTATTGTCATCTCCTTAATTTTAAAATTATTTTTTATTAGTCAAAAATCGTATATATAAAAAACTTGATTAAATCATGTGCGTTTTGTGTAAAGTATTGTCATTCTTTTAAACTCGATTTAAAACTTTCAATAATATATTAAATAAATTAAAAATTCCATACAATGGCAGTACCCACTGCAGCTATATTTTTATGCGTCGCGGTATCTAAGCATGCAGTTGAAGCATTAGTTACGCAGCCGGACGAATAATTACCCGGACCATAAAATGTTTCAAGCCCTCTTCCTGTAAACATATAAGACGCCCAAGCTTTCCAGAAAAAACCTTTTTTAATAACATGCACAAAATCGAGGTCAAATTCTGTTCCTATGTTACTTCCGCCAAAAAGAGGAACATATTTGCCGTTTACATGTATATTTGATTTTACCCAGTTAGCCTGTATCACAGCTTCAGTTAAATTATTTTTATCAGGTAAAAACTCTCTGAATAAAATCTCTTCAATTCTTTTGTTTTCCAGATTGGAAGACAACGGCGCACCATACATATAACTATTTCCGGGAGCGAGTATCTGTATCATCTGCCAGTTAGAAGTTATAAGATTGCCAAATAAAGTAGGCTGATTTTGAACCCTTGAATAATCGGACATATCATATGAACCTGCCTCTACCGGAGCACCAAGCCCAAATTTAAATCCTATCATAAGAGGCATCTTTTTAATGCTCGTTAATGTTGAACCTTTAGCATAAATATCGTATGAATTAATAGTGTCATAAGCATTATTGCCTGCCGGTTCAACCAGCAAAGGAGCAGTCAGCGGAGAATTTGGGTTAGCTCCCCCCCACTGGGTCCATAAATAATGATCAGCGGAGCGACTATTGAGCAGTCCATTAGACAAAGCAGCCGACGTCGGCATAGCTTTACCTCTGAGATAATCAAATTCAATCGCAAACTTATTTTTGCCGTTTTCATACCATAACGAACCGCCTGCCAAAGTAATGTTGAGAGTAGGCCAAAAATTATTGTCGTTAGTATATGAACCAAATGTTTGAAAATAAACAGAATTTGGCACATTATACAACGGAGCCTGAAATTGATTGAGATGTGCCTCTGAAAGCCATGCGCTAAAAACTGTATGCTTTACGGGTTTTTTTGTTATAAATTGAATCACAGGGATTGTTCCCATTTGCACATGGGTATAGCCCATGGCAGCGGTCGGATAAAACCCTTCCGTTGTTCCGGCAAGTCCTTGCAATGTGTTGCAAGGATTAAGTTTATTTGAAGAATAGCAATATGTCCCTGCAGCTGCCATCGATGTTATCATAGTACCTGCGGTTATATTGAAATTTCCGACATTAAAATTATCAAATATACCATCAACATCGGTTCTTATAGCAACTCCGAGACCAAAATGCAAAAATGTCCTGCCAAATATAATATGTCTAAAATATTGATTGGGCAATCTTAAATTAATATAAACTTCTCTAATACCAAATGTATCAAAATCATTATTAAAACCGACCGGCACAGGATTTTGAGCCAGCGTTTGGAATCCCGGAGGAATTCCGCCATAATAATTTGCTATACCGTTATAATCGCTTGAAAGTGCAAACTGGGTATATAAACTTATAAGTTTTTTATATTTGATTAATGTATTAATTCTTAACATTTGGGCAAATTCTTGAAATGAATTGTTATTCGGATATCCTGAAACATTTTGAAATCCTTGCCCTTGATTCTCGGCATAAAAAGCCGCGCCTATATACCTGCCTCCAAGCATAAAACTAAGACCGTTATGCGATTTAGTTTGCTGTTTTTTAAGCTTATTTGCAGACACAGTAACAGGATTGTACAAACATACTAAAAAATAAAATATTGCAGCACCAATATAGATTAATTTCAATCGCATCCTCTCCTCCTGTGAATTTTATGCGAAAATAATTAAACAAGTATACAATGATAAATTTTTTTTAATAATAAATAAAATTTATCGCAGTTATAGTTATATACTGCAAAATATATATAGCAAATACTATGCCATAATAAGATTATTCATATTTTCTGATTTATATTGACTATTAATTGTTTTTAGGATAATTAATTGTCCGTATAAGAACAATATAGTGCAAAAAAAGACTTTTGTGATACTAATCGGCACGACTTTATTTATTAAAAATTAAAATCAAATTTAATTTGCGACAACATTTAAATTTAAGATTTAAAATAATCTATCGTTTATTGAAAAGGTCGTATTTTTTCATTTTAGTTCTTAGTTGTTTTCGGGATATACCGATAGAAGCAGCTGTTTTTGTCTGATTATAATTATATTTCTCAAGTACCTTAATTATAAGTTCTTTTTCTACCGTATCCAAATTTAAATCGTAATCTAAATTATTATTGGAAGGCATAAGAATAGACGAGACTTCACTTGTTTTTTTTAAATAATTTGGTAAATTATCTACTTCAATTGTATCGAAAGGGGTAATAATAACAGCTCTCTCAATTATATTTTCAAGTTCTCTTATATTTCCTGGAAAACTATATTGCATTAATTTTTCTTCAACATCTTTTGATATGCTAACTATATTCTTTTTGTTTTCTGCATTAAATCTTTTTATAAAATAATAAACGAGCGGCATAATATCGTCTTTCCGTTCCCTAAGCGGGGGGACCTTTACATGAAATACATTTATCCTATAAAATAAGTCTTCTCTGAATTTATTCTGCAATACGGCACTTTCTATGTTAATATTTGTTGCACTGATAATTCTTGCGGTCAGTTTTATGACAGAATTAGAACCTATCATTGAAAATTCACGCTCCTGCAATATTCTTAATAATTTTGATTGGACAAACAATGGCATTTCTCCAATTTCATCTAAAAACAATGTTCCGTTAGATGCAAGTTCGAATTTTCCTTTTTGTGTGTTTATGGCGTTTGTAAATGATCCCTTTGCATGACCGAAAAGTTCATTTTCTATTAAACTATCAGGGTATGCGTTAATATTAATTCCGACAAAAGGTCCTTTCCTGCCTGATATTTCATGAATAATTTTTGCTATTAATTCCTTGCCCGTTCCTGTTTCGCCCGTTATTAGAATATTTGAAGGAGCCTTCGCAATCATCCCTATTTCTTTAATTAAATCTTCCATAATTTTAGATTGATAAATTAACTTAGTGTCAAACTGCGGTTTATTTTCGTTGTAGTAGTTTTCTTTTTTGCTCAGCAAAATGTTTATATTATTGATTAAGCCGTCCATATCTATCGGTTTACTTATGAAATCATCGGCTCCTATTTTGATTGCCTTAACGGCATCGTCAATAAAACCGTTTGCCGTAATCATTATGAATATAATATCTTTATTAATCTTTCTTACAAGACTCAAGAAATCTAATCCGTTCATCCCTGTTAATATTAAATCGCAAAGTATCACATCATAGTTATTGCTGTCCAACTTTGTAAGTGCAACCTCTGCGCTAATGGCCGCATCAACATTAAAACCGTTTTGTTCAAGATTTGAACCGACAGTTTTTAAAATATTTTTCTCGTCGTCAATTAAAAGTATTCTGCTCATAATATAAAATTAACTTAAAGTATAATAAAGTAAAATATTATAAAATTATCCGCCTTGGGAGTATAACTGTAAAAACAGTAAATCCGTCTATTCTTTCAGCTTTAATTAATCCTTTATGCAAAAGTACAATCCTTGAAGATATAGCAAGCCCTAAACCGGTTCCGCTTTTTTTAGTTGTAAAAAAGGGCTTAAATACGTTATTTATATTCAAAATTTTTATACCTTCTCCATTATCCGATATGCTTATTGATATTTTATCTTTTTTATATGCCGGAGAACTTATTATTTTTATTACAGGGTCGTTTATATTGCTAACTGCATCCATTGCGTTAATAAGCAAATTAATAATAACCTGCTTTAATAATTCCCTGTCGCCTTTTATTAATCCGATAGAATTATCTAATTGTTTTATAATTTTTATATTGACGTTTTTTATTTCATAATTTAATATCTGAAGTGATTCGTTTATTATATAATTCAAGTTAATATCGGCTAATTTTGGTTCTCTTTGTTTTGCAAAATTCATAAAACCTACCGTCATATTATTAAGCCTTTTTAGTTCTTCTTCAATAATATTAATAAATTCTATCAAATTTTTATCTTTAGCATGAAGATTATTTTTTATATATTTATTACTGGAGTTAATCACATAAGCTGCATTTTTAATTTCATGTGCTACCATACTGGACATTTCTCCCATCTGTGCCATACAATTTAATTCCTCCCTTTCTTTACTAATTAAATCTATTTTGTCAATATATCCTTTTATATTTTTAATCATAGAATTAAAAATATCAGCTAAACTTCCAATTTCATCTTTAGAACTAGGTTGTATATGAACTGAATAATCTCCATTGGATACTTTCATCATGTTGCTTTTAAGTAATAGAAGAGGTTCTATGATTTTAGATATTATAAAATAAAATATAACAAGACCTATGCATATAAAAATAAAACTTATAAGATAAAACCTTGCCGCAACCCAAAAAACCCTTAGTCTTATTAGCTGCAATTCTTTTTTAATATTAAATTGTATATAAACTTTTCCTATGATTTTATTATCGTGTTTTATTAAATCTGGAGGAATATTTTTTATTAATTTTTCATTATATAAGCCAAAATAAAGCTGATGTTTTATGCCTATCTTATTGTTTTTTAATACGCTGATATATAGATAGTTAATATAACTATTCTTATGAACTTCATAAAGAATATTTTTTATAGATTCAATATCTTTATGTAATAATGAAAATTTTAATTGCGATACGCACATATTTTTACGTGCATTATTTCTTAAAGAATTTCTATAAACAAGCGTAGCATAAATTGTGTACAGCGCAATAGAGTTAACGGTAATCATTATAAAAAATAAGACGACAAAAGATGAAAAAAGAAGTTTTGTTCTTAAGCTAATATCGTTTATAAATTTCAACATATTTTATGTTATGTTATGTATAAACATAACTGTTAATTAATGATTATATAAATATTCCATTATCATATTTTATAAATTCCGATTTGTTTATTTAATGCCATTGACAACTGAGACAATTCTGACGAAGATGCGCCAACCAGTTTCCCTGTATTTAAGCTTTTTGCTTGCTCAAGCATAATAGATTCAGACGAGTCGGATATTTCTTCTAAAATACTTGATTGTTCTTCTGTTGCAGCCGCGATTCTTGTAATCATATCGGTAACCATATCAATCAAAGATTTTATTTCATCTATTGAGTTTCCTGCAAGATTTGCTGCGTCCACCCCATTTGATACTTTATTTCGTCCAGCTTCTATTGATTTAACGGCTTTTGCAACATCATTCTGCAACGTAACTATCATGTTTGTAATTTCTTTTGTTGCTTTCGTTGTTCTTTCGGCTAATTTTCTTACCTCATCTGCTACAACTGCAAATCCTCTTCCTTGTTCTCCGGCTCTAGCCGCTTCAATTGCTGCATTAAGTGCAAGAAGATTAGTTTGGTCGGCAATTTCATCAATAACAACCGTTATTTCTCCAATTTTTTCAGATGACACTCCGAGATCTTTTATTGCACCGTTTATAACTATTACTTCATTATCTATATGCTTCATTTCAGAAATAACATTTTTAACTAAATCAGTTCCTTTTCCTGTTTCTTCCTGAGTATTTTTAACAATAGTATTAGCCAATGAAATATTTTTTGCAATCTCAACCACCGCTGAACTTATCTGTTTTATAGAATCAATAATTGCGATAGTTTTTGTTTTCATAATATTTATATTATTATCAAGTTCTCTGGACGAATCTGATAATCCTTTACCATGAGTTGAAAGATTTGATGAAGTTTTTTTAATACTTTTGACATTCACTATTAAAGATTCTATTAATGTATTTACATGCATTATTAGAGCTCCAATCTCATTTTTTGGATTCATGATAAGATTTATTTTCTGCGTTAAATCCCCTTGCGCTATATCTTTTATTTTTTTTATTACTATTTCAAGTTTATCAACGAAAGATTTCTTAAAATATACACTGGTTAAAAATAGAACTATCAACAGAAAAAATGGAATTATTATAAAACTTAAATACAAAACTTTTATTTTATCCGCAACTTTTTTAGTTATCACCGCACCTATATCTTCTACGCTTTTAATAGTTGGGTTCATCATCTTTTTTATATATAATGGAGAATAAATTAAACCGTAGCGGGACGGATTACTTGTAATTTTAAAAAGGACTTTTCTATGAGACAACAATTCTCTCCTTAACATTTTTAATTTTAAATTTATTTTTTTATTTTTATACCTTCTTAGTAATGATTTTTTTATTCCAAAAATAGAAATAAATTTTTCTTTTTTAAATCCGTCAACATACCCATTGAGAGAAAGCATATTCTCTTTTTGAATTTCTTTTGTATTTCTTATAATTTTTTTTATCTTCAAGTTGATTGCATTACGATTAAACGGTTTATTCCTTAATTTTGCTATTTCTTCTTTATATTTTTCTATATGTTCTAAGCTTATTATGTTTAAAACATTCCTTTGGATTTTTACTAAAGAAATGGAGGTAAGACTTATTGCTTCTTGATTATAAGAAGCGCTCCTTAAAAAATAAACATACCGCAGAATGAAGAAAAAAATAATTGAAATAATTAAAAAAATAATAATCGAGCCAAAATATAAACGGGATTTCAATGTAATAAGCATTCGTCTCCTTATAAATAAAATTAATTATTTTTATTTATTAATTAAAATTTTAATAGATATTCAGGAACTGCAAATGCAATGATTTAACTTTAATGTTTTTAATAATTATAAATTAGTAATTAATATTAACATATCCTTGGCTTTTTAATTTAAATATATAAAAAACGGCACCCGGATAAGCGATTTTTACAAATTTGAACAGATGCGATTTTTTTATACCCAATGTTTTCATAGTCAAATGGCATGTGACAAATTTAACGCCGTATGTGTGGAAACTCTGAATAGTGGGATAATTTTTTTTATTATACTTATTCATAAAAAATTTAATTCCTCCGGGACCGTAACCAACTACAATAATCTTATATCTAAAAAAATATCTATTAGAATAAATAATTGCGTTGCTTATATCGGATAAAAGCAACGGCCACTTTTTAGGATTCTGCGACACCACATATAATTCTTTTAGCGTCTTATGTTGAAAATAAGAAACCGTGTTTATTTTTTGATTGGTTGAAGAAAATGCATTTTTACTATAAATTGATATAACAGAAAAAGAAATTAATAACAACAATATAAATTTTAAAAATATATACATATAAAAAACCTCTAATTATAATTGTATATTTTGATTATATTATAAAATACTAATACTATTAATGCATTTTTTTAGATGGAATAATTTTTATTCTGTAGCCGTTAGACAAGTAATATAAGTAAAAATATAGATATTTTATGATATTAGAATCTTTGTTAGGTCTAAAGCCGTTTTCTCCATAAACAATACAATGCGCCAATTGATCTTTTAGTGTGTAAATTTTATTGTTTTTCCATTTAGGAAAAAATCTAGCAATACCTTTTATGGCTTTTATAGTTATTTTACCTTTTTTTATATTCTTATCTAATAAATGGCATGTTGCACAAGATTTGCCATTTACACCATAAGGTTTAAAAAAATACGCTTTACCTGTTTTTATTGCTTCGCTTAGTGTTTTTGGAGATTTAACAGCAAAAGAAATTTTAACGAAACATAAGCTAACTGCCATAGATATTAATATATACAGTAAAAACAGATTCTTAATTTTACAATAACTTATTATTTTCCCCATTTACTTTATCTCCTTATAGTATTTACGCAACGATTCTATTTTATATTTTTTCTTTGCTATCCATCTGGCAACTAAAACAAAATCATCTTCATTCCAATAACCCGGCAGAGTAAAAATTTTTTTTAACCCTGAACTGTAAAAAATTGCCGTCGGTGTCCCCATAACATTAAGTTTTATAGACAATAGCTTTTTACTATAATGTTTTCCATTAAAAAATTTTACCGTTTTATTTCCTTCAATATTAATTTTAACCGGATAAAAATATTTATTGATAATTTTTATTACTTTTCCCCTATAAAATACTTTTTTTTCCATCTGAATACAATAATCGCAATAGGGCGCATAAAATTCTAAAAAAAATGGTTTTTTGACTTTATTATTTGAAAAAACAGCCTTTTTAAAACTTATCCATTTAATTTTTTGAAATTTTGACTTATTTTGAGCATATACGTTTTGTATGGCTAAAAAGTTAAAAGCCATAATTAATAATATTAAAATTTTCATTTTGTTTTTTATTAAAAATCAGATTTTTTTATCTTAATATTTTATAAAAATATTTAATAAGGTATTACTTTTTTATATAATAGCAAATATAATGCCAAATATAAAAATAATGCATTATTTTTATAAGTATCTATAATAATTTAATTTAAAAACAATTTCTCAAATTAAATTACATTAATTAAACTAAATAGTACGATTAGGCACAATATATAGTGTCCCAAAATGGACAATAGCTTTGTTTTATTATTTTAAAATTGAATATAAAATATAACTGAATTGCATGGAAATAGATAATTATAATTCGGTTTGTGCTATTCATTAATTTTATAATTTTTAAATATAAAAAATAATGCAATATGGTATATTAATTGCATTATTTATAATTCATATATGCAAATGCTAATATAAAATTTTAAAAAAGACTAAATTTAATATTTATGCTAATAAAATAGCCTATTATTTTTCCAGCTTAAATATAATCATTAATTATATTTAATTTTTTTTAATTTCAGAAATGTTATTATCATTAATAATTAACAGAATAATGAGATTTATTGTTTTTTTATTTTAATGTGTTATAATTTAAAGATATAAGAGAAAGAGGAGGTAAAATGTTTGGAATAGGCACTCCCGAAATTATAATTATTATTGTGGTTGCTTTGCTGGTATTCGGACCTAAACGATTGCCGGATATCGGAAAGTCTCTGGGGAAAGGTTTGAGGGAATTTAAAAAGGCTACTTCAGAATTTAAAGACCAGATGAATAATCCGATGGATGACAAAACAGACGGTAAAAATGACATCGCAGAAGCGCATGACGATAAACAATTAGCTAATAAAAAAAATATTAATCCTCTAGAGAATCCTTTATCCTCCGCAAAAATTAAATATAGCCGCGTGACGGCAAAAAAAACTGCTAAAACTTCTTCCGTAAAAAGAAAACAACCTGCGGAATTAAAAACCATTAAACCAAAAAAGGCAGCTTCGTCAAGTCATTCGAATACGGCGGAAGTAAAAAAACGGCGGTCTGCCGGAACCAAGCCGACAACGAGCAAAAAGGTTAAAAAAGATACGGAAATATTACAGCCTAAATAAAACAACACATATAAACAGCAAATACAACATATCGCAGATAATAGAATAGATGGGTTTAAAACTGTAGAAATTTTTTTATCCAAAAATAATTAGGAGCGCTAATACCTCTCTGGTTTGGGTGTCTTGCGTTAAAATAACCCACCCCAAAATTAATGAAACTCGCTAACGTATGTATTATAATGTTAAATATTTAAATATCCAGATTAGAGACATTTAAGGCATTGTCTTCAATAAATTTTCTTCTAGGTTCTACCTTATCCCCCATAAGTATATCAAACATCCCGTCAGCTTCTATAAGGTCATTAATATTGATTTGTTTCAGCATCCTTGATTCTTTGTTCATTGTAGTTTGCCATAGCTGGTCGGGATTCATTTCGCCAAGACCTTTATATCTCTGAATATGTATATTATTCGGTGTTTTTGATTTAATTAGATTATAAAATTCATTATAATTTTTTACCGTGATTGTTTCTTTCGCATCAGATTTGCTTTCTGCTATACATGAAATATTTAGAAAATTAATACTGTTAATCTCGTTTTTTAATTTAAACACGGTTTTATAATCTGCTGAATTTAAAAAATCCTTATCTATATAAAAATTCGGCTGTTGGGAATTTTTAGAAACAAATAAAATTTTTATAAAATCTTCATAATTATCATCGTTTGCTATTTTCATACTATATAAAAACTCGTTAGCAAAACTTTTTAGCTTACTTAAAACGATATTATTTTTTATAGCGTTTTCATTGCTTAAATCATTGTCGGCTTCTGTTTCTATATCGTTTTTGTTTTTGTTAAAATCACCGTTCCCGAAAATAACCGACTTTGATAAGTCTGAAACATTAAAATTATTTTCAACTAAATAACTTATAATTTCTTTACTGTAATTTAATTTATTTATTTTATTTATTATATTTTTGTATTTTTTAATATTTAAAATTATATTTTTAATTTCATCCTTGCTTAATATTTTAATATCTTTTTCATTTTCATCGTTTTTATAATAAACATTGATATAATTAAGCGATTCTTCGTTAAGATATGCTTCTAACGAATCGTCATCCCTGAGATATATTTCTGAATTTCCTTTTTTTACGCCGTACAGCGGCGGTAGGGCAATATAAAGATAACCGTTTTCTATAATCTCTTTCATATATCTGTAAAAAAATGTTAATAGTAATGCTCTGATATGCGAACCGTCAACGTCGGCATCCGTCATAATTATTATTTTATGATATCTTAATTTATTTATATCGAAAACTCTGTCGTTATTTTTAGGATTTTCTGAATTATTGGATGATTTTTGATTTGGTGATGCCGTGGTAATTCCTCCTCCAAGAGCGGTAATTAATATTTTAATTTCATCGCTGTTGAGAATTTTATCTAATCTTGCCTTTTCAACGTTTAAAATTTTACCTTTTAACGGCAGAATTGCCTGATATTTTCTGTCCCTTCCCTGTTTTGCGCTGCCTCCGGCTGAATCGCCTTCAACTATATATATTTCACAATGCTGAGGGTCTTTTTCCTGACAGTCGGCTAATTTTCCGGGTAACGATGAATAATCAAGGAGATTTTTACGTCTGACAAGGTCCCTCGCCTTTTTTGCCGCTTCCCTCGCTCTTGCCGCTTCTAACGATTTTTCTACAATTTTTTTACCGACTGACGGGTTTTCGTCTAAAAATTCTGTCAGTCTTTCATTAACTAAAGATTCAATAATACCTTTAATATCGCTGTTTCCCAATTTAGTCTTGGTCTGTCCTTCAAATTGCGGGTTTGGCATTTTAACGCTTATTACCGCAACTAAACCTTCCCTTGCGTCATCGCCGCTTATCTGTATTTGCTGTTTTTTATCCTTTGCGTTTATAACGTTAGAAGCATAATAATTATTAATAACCCTTGTGAGTGCTGATTTAAAACCGATAAGATGCGTTCCGCCTTCTTTTGTATTAATATTATTAACATACGAATATATTTGTTCTGCATATCCGTCGTTATACTGAAGACCTATGTCAACAATAACATCATTTTTCTGAGCAGATATTACGACAGGTTCTTTAAAAATAACATTTTTATTTTGGTCTATATATTCTATAAAAGATTTTATACCGCCGTCATATTTAAAATCATGGGATTTAGAATTTATTTCATCAACAATATTTATATGAAGACCGGCATTTAAAAAAGCCAGTTCTCTCAACCTATTAGATAAAATATCAAAATCAAATTTTACGCTTTCCATAATAGTTTCATCAGGAAAGAATGTAATAACTGTACCTCTCTTATTTGTTTTCTCGTACTTAGTTAAATCATTTAATGGAACACCTTTACTGTAATTTTGCCTGTAAACGTATCCGTCTTTATAAATTTCAAGGTCAAGCTGTTTTGATAACGCGTTTACTACCGAAATTCCGACGCCGTGCAATCCTCCCGATACCTTGTATGTTTTATTGTCAAATTTTCCGCCTGCATGAAGCACGGTCAAAACTACCTGAGCTGCCGATATTCCCTCGGTCTCATGTATATCTACCGGAATACCTCTGCCGTCGTCTGCCACCGTAACGCTTCCGTCAATATTCATTTTGACATAAATATTTTTGCAATATCCGGCTAACGCTTCGTCTATACTGTTATCTACTACTTCATAAACAAGATGATGCAGTCCTTCAATACCGGTTGAGCCGATATACATAGAAGGTCTTTTTCTGACCGCTTCTAAGCCTTCCAATACTTTAATATTAGAAGCATTATAGCTATCGTTTAAATTTTCCATATATTTTTCTTAATACCTCATAGGCATAAAAACGCCTGTTAATTTATAATCTAATACGTTTAAATCCGTCTGATTCTTTAGTTTGCTATTATCTTTATTTTCAATTAGCGGTTCAATAACTAAAGGCGTTGATATAGTATTAAATTTTAGTACAATTTTTTCATCGTATATATTACTGATAAAATCAAGAATATATTTAGAATTTAATTTTATATTTATAGGTTCTCCGTCATATTCTATTTCTATTTCATCTACTGCTTCTCCCTGATTTGTTTGAATAGTTTTTATAATTAATAAATTTTTGATAAAACTAAGTTCAACAGAATGAGATTTTTCTTCTGCCAATACATAAACCCTTTTTATAGAATTTATTAATTCTGCTGTTTTTATAATTGCCGTTTTATAATTGTCTTTAGGTAATATGGCTTCGTAATTAGGATACTTGCCGTCTATTAATCTCGAAATAAAAGTCGTTCCGTATATAGAATTTATATTATTTTTATTATTAATTCCATCGTTTAATTTAAAAATAATATTATTTGAATTAATTGAAATATTAACAAAAACATCTTTATCATCCAAATTTATTTTAATTAATTCGCTAAGAATTTTTTTGGGTATTATTATGCCTTCTTTAAATTTATTATATATAGAATCAATATTATCAGAAGATTTTTCATTAATTTTATTTATTTTATTATCTGTATTATTAAATAAAGGTATTTGGGCTAATGATAATCTATGTCCGTCGGTAGCCACGACCCGCAGGTAGTTTTTTTCTTCCGTTTCTAATAAAATAAAATAAATACCGGATAAACTTTTTTTAGTATCTTCTAATAGCGATACTGCAAATATCACTTTATTTATTATAAATTTTAAAAACTTAAAATCAACGTTAAAATTATCATTAGTTTTAACATCTAAAAGCGTAGGATAATCTATTGCAGGAATAGTTGTAAGTTTAAAAATAATTTTTTTATAGCTGATTATAACAAGTCCTGTTTCGGTTTCTGTTATTTCAATATCTATCTCTTCATTTTTATTGTTTTTGCCGTCTTTACTATTTTTATCGTCAGGAAATTCCTTAATTATATTGTATAGCGTTCTGGCATTTAATGTAATTTTGCCTTCGCTTATTATTTCAGCGCTGCAAAAATCTTTAATCGTTATTTCTAAGTCGGTTGCGCTTATCTTGATTAATCCGTTATTTTTATTATCTGAATTATTTAACATTACATCACTGTTGATTATATCAGGTAATATTTCTTTATTTGGAGAAACTGATTCTATTAATAAATTAGATAGTACAGGTAATGAGATTTTTTTTTCTGTAGCTCCCTGTACTATAAGAATACTTTTTAAAAATATATTTTTTTTGATTTTAAAATTGAACATTTTACCGTTTCCCTATTACTACTTATATATTAATAATTAAAAGATAATAATAGTAGTAATATACACTAAAAAGTTAATAAATGAAATAAGTATTTAAATTTATTTAATTCTGCCTGTCTAAATATATGTATAAATAATTGATGTTATTTAAATGATTTTGTTTAATTTTAAAAATTTTTTTAATTTTCAGTAAATCAATTTTAAATTAAACATATTTTTAAACAGTTTTTTGTTAAATTAGATATATAATTATTTGAATATAATTGTATAAATTAAAATAATTTAACATTTCAAGAAATGTTAAAAAAAAATATAAAATATATATAATTAATTTAATTAATCATAATTATATTTATATATATTATTTTTGTATTATTTTAATTATATTTTGAATGGTTTTCTCTAACTCTTTATCTTTAATTAATGTTTTTTTAATTTTGTCAACCGCATAAATAACGGATGAATGGTCTTTCCCGCCGAATTTATCGCCTATTTCAGGAAAAGATAGATTAGTATTGGTTCTTATTATATACATAGCTATCTGTCTGGGAAGTACAAATTCTTTTAATTTTTTATTAGATTTTATTTCAGGTATTTTAATATTAAAAAAATTACAAACCGTTTTGATAATAATTTCCGCAGTCATAGGCTTTTCTTCTTCTTTTATAAGGTTTGACAACGCTTCTCTTGATAAATCCAGCGTTATTTTTTTTCCTGTAAAAGATGAAAATGCCGCGACTTTTATCAAAGCGCCCTCTAATTCCCTTATATTATTTGAAATTTTACTTGCAATAAAATAAATTATTTCATCACTCATATCAATTTCATTAAGAAAAGCTTTCTTTTTTAATATTGCTACCCTTGTTTCAAAGTCAGGCGGCTGAATATCGGCTATTAATCCCCATTCAAACCTTGACCTTAATCTTTCTTCTAAACTGACTATATTTCTAGGTATCTTATCGCTTGAGACTACAATCTGTTTTTGATTTTCATATAAAGCATTAAATGTGTAAAAAAATTCTTCCTGAGTTCTTTCTTTTCCGGCAATAAACTGGATATCGTCAATTAACAGCACGTCAACGTTTCTATATTTATTTCTGAAATCTACCATTTTATCATCCCTTATAGACGATATCATTTCATTGGTAAATTGTTCAGATGAAACCAAAAAGACATTTAATTGTTTTTCTTTAATTATTTTATTACCGATTGCATTAAGAAGATGTGTCTTGCCAAGACCTACGTCGCTATAAATAAACATAGGATTATAAGTATGTCCGGGAAGATTTGCAACGGCAAAACACGCTGCATGCGCAAATTGATTTCCGGAACCTATAACAAAATTTTCAAACGTATATTTAGTATTAAGATTTAAATAATGCTTTTTTATATTTTTTAACTGATTTAACTGAGAAGCATCCGTCGTTTTTTTATCTTTATTTACGTTAATATTATTATCTGTTTTATCGGCAGAATTAAAATCGTTATTAGAGTAATTATCTTTTTTATATTCATCTGCGGTGTTATTATCATTATCATTATTATTATGGAAATTATTTATATTTTCATTATCTATTTTATTTTTTTTAGATTTATTGGATGGAAAAAAATCGTCTAAACCTGAAATTTTAGTTTCAATAACGCTATTTTTAAGTTCCTCATTTATATTAAATAAAATATTTAATTCATCATTGCTGTATTTTTTCCACAAATTTAAAATAATTTCCTTATACGATTCAACGATAATGTCTTTATAAAATTTATTAGGCACAGAAAATATGATGGTATTATCTTTAATATTGATATTTGAAGGGGAAAACCATAAATTAAAATTTTGAGCGCCTATTGCTTCTTTTAAATTATTTAAGAATTGTTCCGAAAAATCATTTACCATATTTAGATAAGATAATAATAAGTTTTTAGTTAGAATTAAACATATTTGTTAACAGCTGTTGATAGGTCAATTAACTTAATAAAATTAATAAGTTATATATATAAAATAAAATAATTATTTAATTATTTAACAATACTGTAATAATTTTTATAAACAATAAATTGGAATAAGATTTTCTAATTATAATTAAAAAATTTTCAATTGTAAAATATAATATCTTTAAAACTGAATATAGCCGCAGATATTTTTAAAGTATATGAATATTTTTAAAGTATGTGAATAATATTGTATAATGTTTTGCTAAAATTTAGCAATAACGATTATAACCTTAATTCTGCAATAGAAAGTTATCTGCTCGGAAAAGGTGTCAGATTAATTTTTTTGCAAATATTTTCTTTGTTAATTGAACTACTCCATATGCAAAAAAATAAAATCTGACACCTTTTCCTTATATTTTGCTTAACCGAGCAAAGAAATGCATAAATATTTTCTATTGCAGGATTAAAGTATAAGATTATAATATACGGCAATTATATATAATATAACTTGGCGCATATTATATAAATTCAATAAATATATTTAAATTTTTAACTAAAAATTTATTGACATTAATCTAATGATTTGATTAAATCTATAGGTTGAGTATTATTAAATTATTAATAAAAAACGGAGATAGTTATGAAAAGAACTTTTCAACCAAGCAATTTAAAAAGAAAAAGAACACATGGATTTTTAGGACGTATGGCAACAAAAGCAGGAAGATTAGTAATTGCCAGAAGAAGAAGGAAAGGAAGAAAAATTCTTGTTCCTATTATAAGTTCTAAATAATTTTTAAGTTCTGAATAATGTCGCATAATGTCTTTAGAAATCAGCTATAAATTCGGTAAAGATTATCATTTAAAAAATAAAAAGGAAATCGATAGAGTTTTTAAAAACGGCAAAAAAAGGATGATGAATGATGTAATAATTTTTTTTAATCATTCTACAGCTTTTAAATATGCGGTAGGTTTTAAAAAACATAAATTTAAAGCAACCGAAAAAAATTATATAAAAAGAAAAATAAAAGAATATTTAAGACTTAATAAATTTTCTTTGAAAAATTTTAACTGTGTAATTGTTGTATTAAAATATCCTGTGTCTTTTCAGCCGTTGTACAGCAGTCTTAATTTTTTAATTAAATAACAAATGTTTAATAATTTACTTGAAAAAATAAAAAAATTTTCAATCGGCTTAATCGGCGGCAAAGATACGGTTAATTTATTTTTTATTTTTTTAATTAAAATATATAAAAAGTTTGTATCGCCATATTTAGGTAATAACTGCAGATTTTATCCGACTTGTTCCGAATATGCCGAAGAATGTTTTAAATCCTTTAATGTTTTTAAAGCGCTGTATCTTTCAATTTACAGAGTTATAAGATGCAATCCTTTTTCTAAAGGCGGATATGACCCTGTTGTTCATAAACATTAATTTAACATAACACAATGCGAATATAACATTATAATTTAATAGGCGGCTATTTTTTGGAAAAAAGAGTTATAATTGCGGTTATTTTGTCTATTGCTTTAATTGTAGGGTGGGGATATTTTATGCCTCAGCCTGCAAAAAACAATGTCAAGGCTCCCTCAATAAACAATAAAAAACTTAGCAGCGGCATTTCTTCTTCAAATGTAAAAATTAATTTAAAAAAATCATCCGTAAACCTTAAAAATAAAAAAAAATTAAGTATTTTAACAATCCCTGAAAAAAAAGTAATTTTTCAAAATAAACTTTTAAAAGCAGGTTTTTATATTCCTGAAGGTTCTATATATTCTTTAAGCTTAAAAAAATATTACTATAGCCCAAACAATATTAAAGATAAAGTTAATCTCCAAAATGTGTCAAAAATAAATAAAGTTATTAATTTTATCCCATCCCAAAAATTTTCTTCAATAACATTTGTCGGCAAGAAAATCAAAAAAGATTCTTTAAAATTTATTTATGAAATTAATAAAAAAATACTGCTGATAAAAAAATATGAATTTTCAAAAAAACATAATCAAAGATATTTAATTAAATTAATAATATATGCAAAAAATATATCTAAATTGCCTGTGCTGTTCAGCGGCAATTTAAATTTGTCGGCAGGTCTTAATCCTAATATAAAAGGGAAGACTAATTATTTAAATTATTCTTCTATAATAGACATAAACAATAAAACTATTACCTTAAACAGTATAAAACCGGTCAAATATACCGGAGATATTTCTTTTGCCGGCTTCAGCTCTAAATATTTTTTATTGTCGGTAGTAAATCCTGGCAATAGCGCAGTTTATTATAAGCATAATAACATTGCCGGATATAAATTTCATAAAAAATTATTAATTGCCCCGGGTAAATCTAAGCAAATAATATATAATATTTTTGCAGGTCCTAAAAAACTGTCATTACTGGATCCTGTAGGATACAATGTTTCTTCTACGTTAAATTTCGGATTTTTCAGTTTCCTTGCCATACCGCTGCTTCATATTCTGGAATTTTTTTATAAGTTCGTTCATAACTATGGACTTGCTATTATTTTATTAGTGCTCTGTATAAGAATTGTGTTTTATCCGCTTACATATACAGGATTTAAATCTATGAAGCAGATGCAAAAATTAACCCCTAAAATTAATGAATTGAGAGAAAAATATAAAGACAATAAAGCTGAATTAAACAAGCGCATCATGGAAATGTATAAAGAAAGTAAGGTTAATCCCTTAGGCGGATGTCTGCCTATGTTATTGCAGATACCTGTTTTTTACGGTTTATATACAACCTTAGGCACCTCAATCCAGCTGAGAAACGCTCCGCTTATATTATGGATTCATAATCTTGCAGCGCCTGATCCCTACTATGTTTTACCTATACTTATGGGCGTGACCATGCTAATTTCCCAAAAAATGAATCCTATGGTCGGCGACCCTACGCAGGCTAAGATAATGCTGATTCTTCCGATTGTTTTCACATTTATTTTTATTAATTTCCCCGCCGGACTTCTTTTATACTGGACCGTCAATAATATTTTGACAATTGTTCAGCAGTATATAATAAATAAAAAGTTTGCATGATTCTAATGCTAATGATTATATAAAGCCGATTAATATTTTCTTGCTTACGGTTTAATGATATAATTGCTTTTTATATTTTGTTATATATCAAAAATTTATCATAGTTTTTGACCGCTGTTTAATCTTAAGCAATAATATTTGATAAACTTTATATGCCTTATAAATAAGCAGCAAAGGAATAAAGAAGAAAGAAATATAAATATTAAGCATACTTTTCCGATTATGTATTCAATATTAAACAATGAATTAGATACTATCTGCGCTATATCAACCCCTGAAGGCGAGGGAGCCGTTAGCATAATCCGTATATCAGGCAGTCTTTCAACAGATATCTGCAGCAAAATTCTAAAATTTAAAATGAATGGTAAAACAAATTTCGCTGTTTCAGATTACGAACCTAAAAAATTTTATGTCTGTAATATTTATGATTATTTTATAAATGCCGTAATAGACGAAGCCGGTTTTGTTTTTATGAAATCTCCAAATTCATACACGGGCGAAGATATTGCCGAAATTTATCCGCACGGCGGAATTTTTAATACAAAATATATTTTAGAATTAATTATAAAATCCGGCGCAAGGCTTGCTTATAACGGAGAATTTACAAAAAGAGCCTATATAAATAAAAAAATAAATTTAATCCAGGCGGAATCAATCTTAGAGATAATTAAAGCAACATCCGTCAAATCGCTATTAATCGCTAATAACGAACTGAACGGGAAGCTTGAAGCAAAGCTTAATATCATTAAAGATAATTTTTTATATATTTTAGCGTCCATTGAGGCGCTGATTGATTTTCCGGAAGAAGAATTTGAAGATATTAATAAAATATTCCTGCAAAAAGGCAATGAGCTTAAAGAAGTCATAGAATATATGATAAATTCCTATAATGAATATGAGGCTAACAAACAGGGGTTAAATGTTGTTATAGCCGGAAAACCGAATGCCGGAAAATCCAGCCTGTTAAATAGACTACTAAAAAAACAGAGGGCTATTGTAAGCGACAGTCCCGGTACAACCCGCGATTATATTGAGGAAAGCCTTTTTTTATTTAATAAAACTTTAAAAATAATAGATACCGCAGGACTTAGAATATCAGACGATAATATTGAAAAAGCGGGGATTGATTTTACATACGAAATTATTAAAAAATCAGATATTATTCTGTATCTTATAGATATTGCGGCTGGAACTGATTTACATATCCTTAATGAAGAAGATTTAGAATTTGTTAAAAATTGCGATAAAAATAAAAAACTGATATTAATTTTTAATAAAACCGATAAACTGTCTAAAGCTGAGCTTATAGAAAAAAAAGCTTATATTGCAGAACAGATTGAGAACAAATTCGGCATAAATTTTATTTCAGCCGATGCGCAAGACGGTGACGGTGACGAATTTTTTGTTAAAAATATATGCACCAAGGATAATATAAATATAAACGAAAATATTTCAGGCATTTTTTTTATAAGTGCCGAAAATGATTTAAATATAAACGCATTAAAAAAATATCTGTATGATTTGATGCTTAAAATTGAATCGTCTCTGCCGGAAAATATCGCAATTACAACAATAAGGCAGAAGAACCTTCTTGAAAAATCCCTGCTCTGTCTCAATAATGCTATAAACGCTTTTAATAATGCCCAGCCGTACGAAATTATATCGATAGAGCTGAGAGACGGGATTAATTTTCTTGAAAATATCATAGGGAACGTAACAAACGAGGATGTGCTGGATACGTTATTTAAAGAATTTTGTATAGGCAAATAATCTATTCGGAGTATATAAAATATAACGTATTATTTTTTCTTTTTGTAATATAGGTAAATAATCTATTCGGAGTATATAAAATATAACTATAAATATATATTAAATATACATCATATACATAAAATAAAAATAAAATAAAATAAAATAAATAATAAAAAAATAAAATAAATAATAATATATTGATAAAATAATGAATAAGAATGATTTTGATATTATCGTAATAGGAAGCGGACATGCAGGCATAGAAGCATGTCTTGCGTCTGCGAGAATGGGTTTAAATACGGCGGTTGTCACTATTAATTTGGACAATATCGGTCAAATGTCGTGTAACCCCGCAATCGGCGGACTTGCCAAAGGTCATTTAGTAAGAGAAATTGACAGCCTTGGAGGAGAAATGGGGCGGGCAATTGATAAAACAGGCATTCAATTCAGAACTTTAAACACAAAAAAAGGACCTGCGGTCAGGTCGTCACGTGCTCAGGCGGACATGTTTTTATATAAGCAATATATGAAAATCGTACTGGAAAATACCGAAAATTTAACATTGATACAATCGATGGCAGATTCTTTAATAGTTGAAAATAATGAGGTTAAAGGCGTAGAATTATGGACGGGGGATAAACTTTTTTCGGATGCAGTGATATTGACCACCGGAACTTTTTTAAGAGGGCTTGTTCATATCGGACTTTTTAATTATAAAGCAGGAAGGGCAGGGGATTTTGCGTCAAATAAATTATCATTAAGTCTGAGCCGGAACAATTTGGAATTGGGCAGACTGAAAACAGGAACAACGCCGAGATTGGACGGCAGAACTATTTCATTTTCTGAGCTTGAAGAGCAGCGCGGCGATGATGGTTTTACCCCTTTTTCATTATCTAATAAAAAAATTGAAAACAAAATAAGCTGTTTTATTACATATACCAATGAAAAGACGCACGATATTATAAAAGGAAATCTGGATAAATCTCCATTATATTGCGGAGTTATTAAAGGTACCGGACCAAGGTACTGCCCTTCCATAGAAGATAAAGTCGTCAGATTTAAAGATAAAGAGAGGCATCAGATTTTTCTGGAAAAAGAATCGCTCAATTCTAATGAATATTATCCGAACGGGCTTTCTACGAGTCTTCCGTTAGAAACGCAGCTGAATTTTTTAAGAACGATAGAAGGACTTCAAAATGTAAAGATTCTGCGACCCGGCTACGCAATTGAATATGACTATGTATTGCCCACGGAGCTTTACCATTCGCTTGAAACAAGAAAAATCGGCAATCTTTTTCTTGCGGGACAGATAAACGGCACTTCCGGCTATGAAGAGGCTGCAGCTCAAGGAATAATGGCAGGAATAAACGCGTCATTAAAACTTAAAGACGAAGAGCCGCTGATTTTGGGAAGGGACGAAGCGTATATCGGAGTCATGATTGATGACCTCATCACTCTGGGCACGACAGAGCCTTACAGGATGTTTACTTCCAGGGCAGAGTACCGCCTGCTGCTCAGGGAAGACAATGCCGATTTCCGGTTATGCGAGTACGGCAGAAAAATAGGGTTATTAGACGATGAAAGATATAATATCTACAGGCAGAGGCTTACCGGATTTAATGAAGTATTAAATTTTATAAAAATATCCGAGGGCGGACGATTATATAATATTCTTAAAAGACCGGAAGTAGATATATTGCAGCTGAAAAATTTTAGCGGAGAAGACGGATTGTGCGATCACGATAACGTGTCCGGCAGCAAGAAGCCGTTTATAAATATAAGAGATTACGGCGATGAGATTTTAAAACGTGTTGAGCTTTATATAAAATATGAAGGCTATATAAACAGGCAAAAAGAAGAAATAAAAAAAATGAAAAAATTTGAAAATTACCGTTTAGATAAAAATATGGATTATAAGAGTTTATCAGGTTTATCTATTGAGGTTATTGAAAAATTAAATAAAATAAAACCGGAAACTATTTACGATGCAAGCCGTATATCCGGAATTACGCCGGCAGCGATAAGTATTCTGTTAATGCACTGCAGTAAAACATTATACAGCTAAACTCCTTCCTATTGGCACTTGCGCTAAATTTTCAGTATTTTAATAAATTAATAATGATTTTTAAAAAAAAATATTTGGTTGAATATAATTTATGACTGTAATTTTTAACTACTTTACTTATAAAATTATTATAGCGGTTTTTGTCATATTAATCGCTTTTTTTGTGCGGGCAACTATAGGATTCGGATCAGGATTAATTTCCGTATCCGTTTTGACAATTCTGTTCCCTATCAGGTTTACGGTTCCGGTCGTTTTTATTCTCGATTTTGCTGGAAGCATTATTCTTGGAGCGTATGATTTTAAAGAAGTAAAATGGCATGATTTAAATTATCTGCTGCCTTTTACCGTTGCAGGACTGCTTTTCGGCGGCATTTTGCTGAAATATGCAAACCCTCAAAAACTTACAATTTTTTTAGGTTTATTTATATTATTATACGTAATTTACGGTTTAACGGTCAAACAGGAAAAATTGCCATTTGCAAATAATTGCGCTGGAGCGCCGCTCGGTTTTTTCGGCGGATTTATAGGAAGTTTATATGGAGGCGGCGGACCGCCTATTGTTGCGTATTTGCAGATGAAGCATTTAAATAAAAGAGCTTTTAGGGCAACATTTCAGATTGTGGCAGTAACTGACAGTATTACAAGAGCTTTTTTATATATATATCTGGGTCTGCTGACATTTGCGGTTTTTAAAATGTCTTTATTTTTAGCGCCTTTTCTCTTATTGGGTTTGTTTTTTGGAAATAAACTTCATTTTAAAATTAACCAGAAATTTTTTTATATTATCGTGATGGTTGTTTTATCATTAGCAGCTATAGGATTAATAATTCACTCTTTATAATCTTTTAATTTTTTTAAAATAGGGCGGTATAAAAAAAATGTTGCATAATGACTAATTAGTCATTATAATATTATATATCTATAAAAAAGAATTAAATAAAAACTATTAGCAATAGTATTATAAATTACAGGATAAATTATTATGAGGATTTTACGTAAGAACGATTTTAGGAGTTTTGAACACAATAGTTTTATTAAATATATAACGTTAAAAAAACATTTGCCGCTTGTTTTGATATATTTTGTATTTTTTTGTTTTATTGTATCCATGTTAAATCCCGTAAAATCATACGGCGAAAAAATTATTACTTTAAATCAGGCATATCTGTATGTAGCAAAATTAAACGGAACCATCAAGTCCCAGCGGGAATCTTATTATCAGTCAACTTTGCTTAAGTGGACGGCTATAAGCATGCTGCTTCCGAATATTTCGCTTACCTATAAAGATCAGAGGTTTCACCAGAATTCTCCGAGTTCGTCTTCGCAGTCGTCTTCCGGCTCTTCCGGCGGAAGCAATATTTTTTCTTTTTTCTTTCCTACTTACGGCTATACATTTGCGTTGACGCAGCCTTTGCTTAATATACCGGCTATACCGGCTTATTATGCGGCGGAAAATTCTATAAAATCGTCCAAGATGTCTTTAAACAATATTTCACAAAATAAACTGTTTGATACTGCAAGCGATTACTATGATGTTTTAAGCGATGAAAATTTAGTTAAAGCGGACAGGAAAACAATGGAGGAAGCTTTATCACATCTGCAGCTTGCTAAAGCAAAACTGAAAGCCGGTCTTGCCATTATAACGGATGTTTTACAGGCAAAATCAGAATATTATCAGGCTAAGCAGCAGTATATCGCCTCAAAAAATAAATTAAAATCCGCCGAAGCGAATTTACGGGCAATTATAGGGGTGAGTTTTAATTTTAAAGTAGCTAAACCGAAAAATCCGGAATTGCTGAATAACAGCCTGAAAAAATATATAAAATTGGCATACAAATATAATCCCGGACTTAAATCTCTCAAATTTTTAAAAAAAGAGTCCAAGGATGAGGTTTATTATTATGAAACCCAATATATACCTAAAATAAACTTTGAAGCTACATACAACGGCATATCCGATAACCATTTTATTCCTCAAGGAAATGTGCATTACTGGACTGCAGCGGGAGTTTTAACGTTTCCTTTATTTCAGGGAGGCACAAGAATTATTTCTATTGAAAAGGCAAGGTCTCAAAATAACGCCAATATGTACGAACTTATTCAGGCGAAAAGAAATTTGAGGGCAGACGTAGTATCCGGTTTCTATAATATACAAAATCTTAAATATCAGATAATAGCTTTAAAACATGAAGAATCATATGCTTTTAAAAATTATAAACTTGTTGAAGAAGAATATAAAGCAGGCGTAGCAACGAGCGTTGACGTTATTACCGCTCTGGCTGAACTTGCCTCTGCGCGTCACAATCTGCTCGCTGAAAAATTGGATTATTACAGTTCTATATTAAACTTTAAAACGTTAACCGGTTCATTTAAGAGGAAACTCATACGCTTAACTATAGACAGATTTAAGTATTAATTTAAATGTTGATTAATCGCAATAATTCATTTTAGTATTAGCGCCTGTAGATTTATTTTCTATATTTTAATTTTATATTTTATAAACAATTTAAGTATGTAATATTACTGTAAGAATTTGGAGGTTTTTCTGTATTATGAATGAAGATAACGGAAAAAACAAAAATGGCGGGAACGCCGATATAAACAAAAATGCAGGCAGGATGGATGACAGCGCCTCCAAATTTACGAAAAAAAATATAATATTTGCTTCAATCATTGTTTTAATTGCAATTATAGGGGGAGTATTTGTTCTAAAATGGTACCTGTATTCCTTAAATCATGTTTATACCGAGGACGCTCAGGTTGACGGGCATATTTACGCCGTTAGCTCAATGGTGTCCGGCAATATACGCTCAATATACGTTCATAAAAATGAACCTGTTAAAAAAGGTGAACTTCTAGCAGTTATTAATCAATCCACTTATTATCCTGAAATGCTCCAGGCTAAAGCTAATTATGATCTGGCTAAACAAAATCTTTTCAACGCGGGCGGTTCAATCGGCGAATTTGCCGGAACTGCTTTTAATAATTATTATTTAGACAAGTTGAATCTAAAGAAGGCTTCTTCAACATTGTCAGCGGCAAAGTTGACTTTTAAATTAGACAAAAGAGATTATTTGAGGGGTCTTAAACTTTTAAGCAAAGAATTTATAACGCGTGAGCAGTTTGATACTCTAAAAACATCTTATCTTGTTGCGCGTCAGAATTATTATACCGCCCTAACGGCGTATATGTCAGCAAGAAGAAGCTTTGTAAATGCGCAATATACAAAAAGTATTATAAGCGCAAAGAAATATACTACTATCAAACCTTTGGAAGCCGCAATTAAGGTAGCGGATGCAGCTTATAAATTAGCGCGCGCAAATTATCTTAACACGTTTATAAAATCGCCGATAAACGGTGTTGTAAGCGAGAAAATGTCATATTTAGGCGAGTATATTACGCCGGGAACACCCATACTTATGATAAATAATCTTAAGAAAGTCTGGGTAACGGCTAATGTAAAAGAAACATTAATTGCTAATGTCAAAAAGGGAGACCCCGTTGTTGTCACGGTCGATTCCTTTCCGGGGAAAATATTTAAAGGAGCTGTCGAGTTTGTTGGTTCTGTAACAACATCTAAGTTTGCGCTGATACCTACAAATAATCCCAGCGGAACATATACAAAGGTTACTCACAGACTGCCTGTAAGAATAAGGATTCTAAACGATAAAAATCACATCTTGAAACCAGGCATGATGGTTGAAGTTTCAATTAAAACCGGTAAATAATACATGTTAGACTTTTAATTAATTTCAAAACTGGTTAATATAAAAAAATAAATAATAATAAATAATAATAAATAATAATAAATAATATAATTCAATTAAAAAAAATAACTATCCAAACTAAAATTTAATAAATAGAAATATAGAGGCAAAAATGATAGAAGGTAAAATAGAAGTTAACGAAAACAACTATGATAATAATGATATAATGATATGTGATAGTGAGCCGTCAGTTTTTTCGAATAGATGGGATGGAAAGACCCATTTTAATTTCAAATTTATCTTTATGTTTTTAGTATTTATTTTTGCTATTATGGTCGGATTCAATCTATTGTTTCCCAAAACATGTTCCGCAAATTCCAGTCTCAGATCAGGCAAATCTCTTTTTAATTATTACAGCTGTATAACTTGCCATACTGTAAACGGAAACGGAGGCACTCTCGGTCCCAATCTCAGCTCTTATGGAAAATTAGGCAAAAGATTCAGCTGGACTATGAAGGTTATATTGAATCCTGATAGATATTTTAAGACTGGTTCAAAAGTCGAAATAAACGGAAAAAAGTATTATGCCGTAATGCCGAAATATGAATACCTGACCGGCAAGCAGGTTTATAAAATTTCAGCTTATTTAGAATCTCTAAAGCGATAGGCTTCCGTTGTGTTAAGTAATGCATATTGTAAATAATTTATGAAATTTCCGTTGTTGCTTGTTGCAATATTCTAATGCAAAGTGATAAAATAACGGTATGTCACCGGATAGAGATAAAATTTATAGCGGTTTTGTAAAGTCTTCCGCTTTTTACGATGTTATAAAAAGCCTTTCCAATAACATTACTGCGCTCAGTTATTGTAATATGCCTGCCTGTGCTCCAAGCAATACTGTTTTATCTGATTCATGTAAGAAAGAGAATAAAAATCAAAAATTTAATATTGCTTTTATTGCGTTTTACGGTTCAAGAAATTATGGACTGCAAAGCAGTGAGAGCGACTATGATTTTTTTATAGTTTACTATCCGTATTTTCACAATTTTTTTAATAATAAATTTATTAGATATTCTGTGATTGAATCAAATTATGATTATTTTATAACACCCTTCCATGAATTTATACATCATGCTATGAATGGAAACGTAAAGTTTATTGAGCCGTTAATTTGCGGCAGCATTTATTTTCCTGATGAGCTGAACTTAATTTTTAAAAATAGCTTTGCAGATGACGAAAAAAATATTCAAACTGTTTTTCGCAGTGGTGATTGTTTATTATCAAATTTAATAGAAGTGATTAAACAATTTATTTTTTTGAATTATGAAAAAAATTTAAATTCATTTATAGGTCTTGCAAACAATAAAAGATTAAATATCGCTAAAGACAACTATACTTCAAATACATTAGCATACAAAGATGTATACGGATATGATATTAAAGAAGCAATAAATGCGTTAAGAATTATATTTCTGGCTAAGAATTATTTAAGCTCAGGCAAAATTGATTTTTTTGTTAAAAATAATCCTGCATATATAGAATTTGAAAAAATATATATAGACATTAAAAATAAAATTATTTCAAAAAAAGATGTTTTGCAGCTGATAGAATCAATGATCAAAACTATCAGGCAGCAAGCAGATAAATTTATCGGTGCTGCAGATAATAACATAAATAGATTTCCTTCTGTTGTCTCTGACGCCATAAATGAGGGCAATATAAATTATAGCTTCAGACGAGGTGTGTCCGAAGCTGATATTCAAAAAAAAATAGAGAATATCTGCAAAAATAATCTTTAATAAATTATTGAAAAAAGTTATAATTCGATTAACTGTCGGTTTTTGTTCTAAGGGAAAAATGGGCTTGAACTTAATTAACCAGACTTCACCATAATTATCAGCAGCACATCGATATTACTATATTTTATGGGCAATAAAAATGTTAATGGAACTAAAATATAAACATAAAATATAAAGTATAAAATATAAAATATTATAATATCACCGGGTTAAAATATTAGAATAATAAAAGCGGCTAGTTTTGGTTAAATTTTCCAGCGGAAGAAGTCTATCTGCCAAATTAATACATCATGTAAAATAACATGTAATAAAATAATGTTTCACATGAAACATTAAAAAATACTGTTAACAATATATTAATTATATTGGACTTAATATGAAATACATCCATATTGAAGTTTGTCCGGAAGAAAATAAAAATTTTACAATATTGCCTTTTCTCGGTTCAACAATCAGAGGCGCTTTTGGTATGGGGCTTAAAAGCACGGTTTGCATTAATCCTTCATATAATTGCAAAGACGGTTTTTGCGCTGATAAATGTGTCTATTTTAAATTTTTTGAAACGCCGAATAAAACACCTGATTATAGATTTGACATAGAACTAAATCAGAAAAACTTTAATTTTGGTTTATTTTTGTTTAACGACGGCATATATTATTATCCTTACATACTTGCGGCAATTTATAAAATGCTAACCGACATAGGCATAGGGTCGGCTCGCAGCAGGTTTTTAATAAATAGCATAAAAGTTAACGGAATAAATATAATAAAAAATGAAGGTTTTGATATTTCAAATATAGAACCAAATGAATTTGATTTAATGAAGATTTTTTCCAAGAATTACGCTGCGATAATTGACATTGACAAATCGTTTAGAATAATCGCTCATACTTCCGGAAATTTTAATGCCGATAGCGCAGCATCAAAATCAAATAATAATCTTAAAAACGCGTTAGTCAAGTCATCCAGAGTTAAGAACGGCGAGCAGCAAGAAAAAGAATTAAAAAAAATAAAATTAGAATTCTTAACTCCGTTAAGAATTAAGCAAAATAATTATTTAGCCAGAGCTATGTTAGGGTTAGATGAACTATTGCAGGCTATTTATTTTAGAATATGTGAAGTTGAAGGAAAAAAGAGGCAATATTTAGATTACAAACCGAGTTATAAAATACTGTCAAAAAATATTCAGTTTGAAGACTATTCAAGATATTCAAACAGGCAGCATACAAAAATGCTTTTTGGAGGACTTGTCGGATATATTGAAATTGAGAATCTAGACAATATTAGCTATGATATGTTCAAAATTTCAGAAATATTAGGTATCGGAAAAAGCACTGCTTTCGGTCTTGGCAAAATACATGTTGAATGTTTATAATTGGAAAAAATAGCTAATATGTGTTATATTTTAATTAAATTAAATTAAAGAAAGTTATAAAAATATCTAAGATGTCGACTATATATATAATATCAGATTACGGTAAATTAGTTAAACATGGAAATGTTTTGCAATTAAAAAAAGAAGAGGATGTGCTTAAAACGATATTTCCTTTTAAAACAGAGCAGATTGTTGTTGTAGGTAAAATTGATTTAACCGGTTCAGCTCTGAGATTGCTAATGCACCATAACATAAATATAATATTCCTCAATTCTAACGGAAGATTCAACGGCAGAATTAATTTTCAGGAAGGAAAAAATATTTTTCTGAGAAAAAACAATTTATGCTTCTTGATGATGAGAAATTTGTGCTGAATATTTCTAAATATATTGTAAAAGCAAAATTGTATAATCAGTACAATTTTATGCAGAGAATAAAACGAAAAACCGATTATTTTAATATGATAAAGAAACCAATAGAAAAAATGCAATCTATAATGCAACTGGTAGATAGCGCAAAAAATATTGAACAACTAAGAGGATACGAAGGCATTGGAGCCAAACATTATTTTGATGTGTTTAAATATGCAATTATACCTGAATGGGCAGTGTTTAATTGCAGATCCAGAATGCCGCCAAAAGACAACGTTAATGCGGTGCTTGGCTTTTTATACACTTTATTGCTATATAAAGTAGATTCGGCTATCGAAATATCAGGTTTGGATAATTATGTCGGATATTTTCACGTATTAGATTATGGACGAAACTCTTTAACGCTTGACTTAATGGAGGAATACAGAACTCCGATAGTGGATACTCTTACTGCTTCTTTGTTTAATCTAGGGATTCTTCAAAAAGACGATTTTCAGGAAGTTAATTTTAATCCTGATAACGATGACCTTCCAATGCCTGTTGAGAAGATGGAAAATAAAGATGCTTCCGAATTTCACGATTGTCAAAATAACGATTTGGATAACGTTATAACAAATGATGTGAAAGGTATATTGTTGACTAAAGAAGGGATCAAAAAAGTAATTGGACAATTTGAAAAAAAATTAGATACTTCTATTTATTTTAATATTCTGGGAAAAAATATAACTTACAAAGAATTGTTTCTTGAACAAGCCAAGCAATTTAAAAGAGTTGTCAACGGAGAAGAATCAGAATACAAGCCTCTTATGGCAAGATGATTAATATATTAACAGAAAATTATATTAATAATTATATTTAATTCAATGCGGCTGTTAGCTGGTGCAGTGCAGTATTATTATTTTTAAAAAAATAAAAATGATTTACATGATATGTTATGATATTGCAGATCCAAAAAGATTAAAAAAAGTATCTCATACACTTGAAGATTATGGTGTAAGAACGCAGTATTCTTTTTTTCAATGCGAAATATCAAATGAAAAAATGAAAGAATTAACTAGAATTTTATTATCTATTATTGACGAAAAAAGAGATAGTTTATTTATTTATCCTCTATGCGAAGTTTGTAATAAAAAAACTATATTTGATGGAAAAGGAGAAATCTTAAAAATAGAATCTTTCGAAATAATATAAACATTAAAATATAATATTTCAAAAATGCTTTTAATAGCGATATTTCAAAAAAAAGAAAAATGGATAAATGGCTTGTTATATATGATATAAGAGATATTAAAAGACTAAGAAAGGTTGCTAAAATAATGCTTAATTATGGAATAAGAGTCCAAAAATCAGTATTTGAAATTGAATGCAGCAAAAATATTTTAAATAGATTAAAGGAAGAAATACATAATATTATAAATGAAAATGATTTTGTAGTATATTTTAATGTATGCGAAAAAGATTGGCAGAAAAAATTAAAATACGGCGTTCTTTATCAAGAAACAGATGTCGAAGAAAAGGATTTTTACATTTTATAATAAAAAAGCCGCAAAAAAAATTTTATTAATTTTAAAAATTATATCGCCAACCCATTCCATATAAGTTTTAAATTTCAATAAAAATATCATTAACTCGTTATTTTGATTGAACTATATACATTTCTGGCAGTTAAAAAATTTAATTAGGTTGGCGCAGCCTGAAAATGCTGAACATGAATAATATAATTATAGCAAATATAAAAAAAAATGTTATAATATTGAAGAGGTTGGCGAAAATGCCACTTCAACATACTATGAATGTTTATGTTGAAGATGGTGCTATAGGAATAAATGACCCGAATGAGGGGATTGAGACGCTTAATAGTAAATCTTCAATCTTTGTATAATCCATATCATCTAATAGGAATAAATGACCCGAATGAGGGGATTGAGACGAACCGCCTTTCGACACATGCGAACTTGCAAAAGCAATAGGAATAAATGACCCGAATGAGGGGATTGAGACAAGTGCGGCAAGCGGCTATTTTTCCACTTAAGTCTTGCATAGGAATAAATGACCCGAATGAGGGGATTGAGACATTTAATAATGTTCTAATATTTTCTTTATTTCTGTTTATAGGAATAAATGACCCGAATGAGGGGATTGAGACGCCTTCTGCTAATTCAAGACTATCGTTATTAATAAACTTATAGGAATAAATGACCCGAATGAGGGGATTGAGACAATCTTCGTTAAATCTTTTAATATCTTCGGTTAAATCTATAGGAATAAATGACCCGAATGAGGGGATTGAGACTAATTTTGAGAGCTTGTTTAATCTCTCAAAATCTTTTAAAATAGGAATAAATGACCCGAATGAGGGGATTGAGACTTATTTACGTCCGCACGTCGGACAGTTAATTATAGATAGGAATAAATGACCCGAATGAGGGGATTGAGACAGGTGTAGGAGTTGGTGTAATACTTTCAGGCGTGCTTTTTTATAGGAATAAATGACCCGAATGAGGGGATTGAGACACCGGATTTACTGGTATGGTTTAACACCAAATAGATGGATAGGAATAAATGACCCGAATGAGGGGATTGAGACTTCATCATTTTGGTAACTGTTATAATAACCAGTTACCATAGGAATAAATGACCCGAATGAGGGGATTGAGACTTTATTCCCACACCCCTATTGTTTTTATCATATCTCTGCATAGGAATAAATGACCCGAATGAGGGGATTGAGACATTCTTTGTTAATAAATCTATCCGTTTGTTGCAGTATAGGAATAAATGACCCGAATGAGGGGATTGAGACATTATTCAAAAATAAATCTTATATTAAAAGTACTGCTTATAGGAATAAATGACCCGAATGAGGGGATTGAGACATTATTCAAAAATAAATCTTATATTAAAAGTACTGCTTATAGGAATAAATGACCCGAATGAGGGGATTGAGACAAAGACGGCAGAGTTATAACGTTTGATATGGACAGATAGGAATAAATGACCCGAATGAGGGGATTGAGACGAAGCTTGAAAGCTTCTGCCTCCGGCATAAATGATGGCTTATAGGAATAAATGACCCGAATGAGGGGATTGAGACTTTGAAAGGACAGCGTAAATATCGCCATCGTGATGGGATAGGAATAAATGACCCGAATGAGGGGATTGAGACTTTGAAAGGACAGCGTAAATATCGCCATCGTGATGGGATAGGAATAAATGACCCGAATGAGGGGATTGAGACTCTGATTAAGTCGTTCAAGACTTGAAAGTCTTTAACCAATAGGAATAAATGACCCGAATGAGGGGATTGAGACTTTCTACCAAGTTGCTGTGCAGCTAAAGTTACCTGATAAATAGGAATAAATGACCCGAATGAGGGGATTGAGACAGTTGCTGTTTTCTTTAGTGATTTTTTCGTTCATATATAGGAATAAATGACCCGAATGAGGGGATTGAGACATTTATTTACTTGTTTCTTATCTGGTAATTCAATCATCAATAGGAATAAATGACCCGAATGAGGGGATTGAGACTTTATTTAAATTTTCTTTATTTTGGTTAAAACCTTATAGGAATAAATGACCCGAATGAGGGGATTGAGACATATTATTTCATCATTAGAATTGACCATAGCAGGTAATAGGAATAAATGACCCGAATGAGGGGATTGAGACATATTATTTCATCATTAGAATTGACCATAGCAGGTAATAGGAATAAATGACCCGAATGAGGGGATTGAGACATCTTTTTGCAATTCTTCTTTGTTTCTTTTCTCTTCCATAGGAATAAATGACCCGAATGAGGGGATTGAGACTTTGTATCAATTGCTAAACATTGCGGATAAGTAGCTGAAAGATAGGAATAAATGACCCGAATGAGGGGATTGAGACGCGTCCTGATCCTCGCCCTCTGTTTTTTCCGCTTCGTATAGGAATAAATGACCCGAATGAGGGGATTGAGACTTTACGCTGCCGTTTTCATATGCGATTGTTCTGACTATAATAGGAATAAATGACCCGAATGAGGGGATTGAGACCCTTCGTTGTCCATTTTAAAGCCTCCTTATTATTTCATATAGGAATAAATGACCCGAATGAGGGGATTGAGACTATAGATAAAAAAATAAATTTTCTTTGTTAATTTTCCATAGGAATAAATGACCCGAATGAGGGGATTGAGACTTTTTTAAATCTTCCCATATATTAGGATGCCTTTTATAGGAATAAATGACCCGAATGAGGGGATTGAGACCAGATGCTCTCTGCAAGGATGTTTAACTCCCCTTATAGGAATAAATGACCCGAATGAGGGGATTGAGACATCATGTCTTCGGTAATTTTATCTACGACTTCTTCATAGGAATAAATGACCCGAATGAGGGGATTGAGACTTTCCATATCTTTGCCAATTCATCGGTGTTTACCGAAGATATAGGAATAAATGACCCGAATGAGGGGATTGAGACAATATTATTCGATTCTTCCTGTCGCAGTTTTGGTGAATAGGAATAAATGACCCGAATGAGGGGATTGAGACAGTCAAACGACAACCTAAAAAAAGTCAAAGCCACTACTATAGGAATAAATGACCCGAATGAGGGGATTGAGACATTTATTTTATTAGCTGTTCTTATATTATTATATTTTTCGCACATAGGAATAAATGACCCGAATGAGGGGATTGAGACATTAATAATTTTATACAGTCTAATATTTTTTATTTCCATAGGAATAAATGACCCGAATGAGGGGATTGAGACAAATCCTAAACTGAAAACTGCGACTGCGACCGCGAATAGGAATAAATGACCCGAATGAGGGGATTGAGACTTTTCTACTTTTTCTAAAAACAATAACAATAAAGCGAATAGGAATAAATGACCCGAATGAGGGGATTGAGACCTGGAGCGATTACTCTTAATCTCAGTCCTGCGACTATAGGAATAAATGACCCGAATGAGGGGATTGAGACCGTGATGGGCATCTTCATACCCATCATAGACGTTCATAAATAGGAATAAATGACCCGAATGAGGGGATTGAGACATAGACAGGCATAATAAAAAATCAAAATTGTGTAGATAGGAATAAATGACCCGAATGAGGGGATTGAGACTTGATCATGGATGAGTTTTTTATACTCATCCTTTTTTAAAATAGGAATAAATGACCCGAATGAGGGGATTGAGACCGAGCAGCGAAATGGTTCTTTCCGCTATCTGTTCTTTATAGGAATAAATGACCCGAATGAGGGGATTGAGACTTTTTATTGTATGCGAAACCTCTTTTAAATCTAAACATAGGAATAAATGACCCGAATGAGGGGATTGAGACATAAAAAGGGACTTTATTTTGTTTCATAAGACTACGTAAATATAGGAATAAATGACCCGAATGAGGGGATTGAGACTGTAGATTTATGGTAATATCCGCCATCTACACTCAAAATAGGAATAAATGACCCGAATGAGGGGATTGAGACAGAAATAAAAGTTAAAATAAAGTCTTCCGGTAAAAGTGACCATAGGAATAAATGACCCGAATGAGGGGACACGCAGGGGGTTCCATGATTTTATTGTTAGCTTTATTATTAAATATAAAAAGATAAATATTAAAATACAAAATAAAAGAAATAAAATAAAGTATTCTTAACTTAGAGTGTAAAAAATTGTTGCAATTCCAAAGCCTTAATTTTATAATACTCGTCTTTCGTTACCATTGGATACCCTCCGTAACTTAGATTTTTGGGTATCTATTCTACATTATTGACTCTAAATTCTATATACTAACATCTTAAATTTAAAAGAAAATAATATAGAATATCTATTTTAATAAAAAGTAACGACCTGACTTTTCCGTCGGTGAAAATAGGAATTTTAATTCGGTGTTTTTGGTATTATACATTCTGTGACGATAAATCAGGAGAAAGTGACGGTTTAATAAACGTAAATTTATAAATTTATATTTATTATCTCCCGAATATTCCGCAATTTTATTTCAAATTTTTATTGCATAATATCGTGTAGTCCCCATAGAAAAAATGAGATATAGGAACATCAACGGTTTTTGGACTTTAGTGGTGAAGTTGGGTTAAGGAGCTGTATTTTTATATCAAAGATTGGGACAGATATGAATTTTTAAAACCTGACAAGAAAACGGAATGGACAAAGGAGAGATTGGAAAAATTGTTAAAAGAAAATGACCATAATATTTCTAAGGCCGCGAGAACGGTCGGAATTGCAAAGCAAAATATATTGGTATCGATTACTATACGCATTTTTGTTTATCCCTTGTTTCTTTTATAACCATACCGACATCCTTGCGCTTTAGGTTTAATTTTTTAGAAATTTCATCCCCCATGGCGATAAGATTTTTAAAATCCTTTAATTCTGGTTCTTCTATAGGCTTTAGAAGTATATTGCCCCCGTCCTGAATTATAATCAGTTTGGAATTTGGCTTTAAACCCAACGCTTTTCTAACTTTATTAGGTATTACCACCTGACCTTTAACGGACATGCTTGTAGTTTCCATAATACAAATCTCCTTAATAAGTAAGTATTTCTTACTTTTATTATATAGATAATTAAGTAAAAAATCAAGTTAAGGTTTCGAAAGCTTTTCTTTTGGAATATTTAAATAATAATCCCCCTGTCCTTGATAATGTAAACGGCAGCAAAACATAGCTCAAGGGTTGGAGACGATAAATTCTATGTCTGAGATTACGCTGAGAAAGTTGTTAATGTTAATATAATTTCCTCAGGGAAAGAGCGTTTAAATTCCCCGGTATTTTAGTGTAAAGTAACTCCTATTGACTTAATTATAGTGTCTAATTTTATTCCAGTCAATTGGGGGGGGGGGGAGGGCTAATACATAATTAATTATTATTGATTTTAAAAATAGCTTCATGGTATAATTGCTATGTAAAATTTATATGTATATAAACAAATAACTATGTAAATTGTATACAATACAATTATTTATAATTAAATTATTTCATAACTTAATAAATTGAATAAAATGAATTGAATTTTGCAAT